>NZ_JAAHGN010000594.1:0-4649 GCF_010672485.1 Moorena sp. SIO2C4
TACTTCCGTACTCGACCCGGTGACCCCCAAGAGCGTTCTGTTAAGCGTTCTTTTAGTGATTCGGTGCTATATTCCCTGCCCATTACCAGTATTCATCCAGAACGAAAAACTCTGTTGGTGGATTTAACACCACTCCTAGTCAGCGATGGGTCTTTCTCTGGACTAGCATCGGCTTTTCCTTGGATATTAGGAGGCAGTTATGGAGTAGACCCTCAAAAATCCTATGTCAGTGACGCTCAAGCATTTCCGTTGAATGTAGAGATTGAGTCGGTTTATGGCTTTTCTGGTGGAGGAGATTTATTCTTTCCCTTAAGGAGTCTGCCAGATCAACGGGCTTTTAATCTTAGTGTCCGCTATAGCTTTTCTCAACTACCGACTAACAATGGTTACCGTCATCGACTAGCGGATGAACGGGTAGGCTATTTCATCAGTGCTTATCAAAATCTATCCAATCAAAACCGCAAACAGCCCTTTATCCGTTATATCAGGCGCTGGAATTTAGAAAAACAAGACCCTACTGCTACTGTATCCCCCCCAAAAGAACCGATTGTATTTTGGATTGAAAATACTGTACCTCTAGAGTACCGAGATGCAATTCGGGAGGGGATTTTGATGTGGAATGAAGCGTTTCGGGAGGCAGGGTTTGACAATGCCATTGAAGTGCGGCAAATGCCAGATGATGCGACCTGGGACCCGGCTGATATTCGCTATAACACCATTCGCTGGTCGAATTCTTTTCCCTCATTCCCAGGCATTATCGCTATGGGACCATCCCGAGTGAACCCCTTGACTGGGGAAATCTTGGATGCAGACGTGATTATTGATGCTAATGCGGTGCGCTGGATCAAAGCGGAATACCAGGCTATTGCTTCCCAGCCTCAATCCCAGGCATTATCTGGGTTATCCCAATTCCCGTTTAATGGTTCCCTGTGTAGTAATGGCATCAAAAGTCCTTACCTCAAATGGCAGGAAATCCTCAAGAGCAATCCTGGCAAAGCGGCTCAGTTGACCCTACCAGCTGGGCAATTCCTAACCGGACTAACCCAAGTCCCAGACCATGAGTTCTGTTTTGGGATGGTATCAGCTCAGCAAGCTAAGTTTGGAGCATTGTCTCTATCGATGGTAAACCACCAGTTGCCCAGTGGTGAGGAAATGAAAACCTTCATCGAGCAGTATTTGCGCTACCTGACGGCTCACGAAGTGGGTCATACTCTGGGATTGCGCCACAATTTCCGGGGCAGCACCATGTTGAGTCCAGAGGAATTGAATAATATTGAGATTACCCGCAACCAAGGGCTAGTGGCGTCAGTAATGGATTATGTGCCAGTTAATCTAGCGCCAGAGGGAATGGAACAGGGAGATTATTTCTCGACAGTGGTTGGTCCCTATGATAAGTGGGTGATTAAGTATGGCTACACTCCTATTGATGCTCTAACTCCTCAACAAGAATTACGCACACTGCGCAAAATTGCGGCTGAAGGGTCCGAAATGGGACTATCCTATGCTACAGATGAGGATACTTTCGATTTTATTGACCCAGAAGCTAAGGTTTGGGACCTTAGTGGTGATCCATTGCGCTACTCTCAGTGGCAAATGGAGAATGCTAAGGGAATTTGGAAACGCTTGAACACCAGTTACCTGCTGCCTGAAGAAAGTGCTGGGGATTTACGCGATCGCTTTGATACGGTCTTCTCCTATTTCTTTGATAACGCTATGTCCCTTACTGGTTATATTGGGGGACAAACCTTTAATCGAAACTACACTGGTGGCAAGACTGGCACACTCCCCTTTGAACCCATCCCTGTGGAAAAACAGCGTCAGGCTTTAGCCATGCTCGGGGAGTATATGTTTGCTGAAGATACCTTTAACTTCTCACCCCAACTACTGAACCAGTTAGCCCCATCTCGCTGGACTCACTGGGGTGCTTTTACCACTATTTTCCCCCTAGATTATCCCATTCATGAGCGAGTGATGTTAGTTCAAACCATTGTGCTGGGGGATTTATTTTCATCAGAACGGCTGGCTCGTTTGCGGGATGCTCAACTGAAAACTAGCTCTGGGGAAGCCTTGACCATGGCAGAAGTGTTTGACACCGTTCAAGATAGCATCTGGAAACTAGATAGTAACGCTAAGATTGAGCCAATCTCTAGCTTGCGTCGGGGATTGCAACGGCAGTATATGAGTCTTTTAGTGAACATGGCACTGCGCAATTCCAATAGTCTAGAAAGTGCCCGCACCTTCCCTGAATTTATTATTGCTATCCAAACCTTTAATACTCCCGAGGATGCTCGGGTGTTAGCCCGGTATAAACTCCGTCAATTGCGGGATGCGATCGCAAAGACCTTGAACAAACAAGGGAAAAACCTTGATACTGCTAGCTTAGCCCACTTAGAAGGCGCACGCGATCGCATTACTAAAGTGTTGGATGCACCGTTGCAATCGGAATAAATCATGACTTGAGCCGTAAGCTCTCAGCTCTCAGTTTTCAGCTATCAGCTATCAGCTATCAGCTATCAGCTATCAGCTATCAGCTATCAGCTATCAGCTTTCAGCTAAAGGCCAACCGCTGAGGGCTGAGGGCTGAGGGCTGAGGGCTGAATGCTTACCATAAGCTACTCCCCCGAATTGAATTTGGGGGATTCTGTTTGACCCGGTGGGTGGAATGAGCCTGTTGGTGGAACAGGCATCTTGCCTGTTTCATTTCCCGGCGGTCTGTCCCAACCCTGGCCACGAGGCGGAACAGGCATCTTGCCTGTTTCATTTCCCGCCTGTGGTCTTCCCAGGAATTTTTCTTTCCTGGCAATAGTACCCTTAAGGGTACTGCCGATCTAGGAATACTTTTTAGATATTAGAAGAGGGTTCAAGGTCAGTGAGATTTATTCACCTGATTTGCATCCGTGAGTACCTAATTGAAGTAAAAAGTAAACCAGAGTCATGAGTAATCAAAAAAAGAGTATCTTGATCGTTTTAAGTTGTTTGATTCTTGCAGCAATAACCATATTGCCAGCCCAGCCTGCCTTTGCCGCTAATGGGTGTAGTAGACGTGACTGCATCCAACATGAACTTCGCACTCAAGCTGCTTGTACATTGCAAGGATCTGATGAGTCTGGTCTACCTCCAACTGGAAAAAATCCTGGATGGTATAAAGGACTAAATACAGAGATCGACCATCAGATTTTAGGGGGTGATGTTGTTGCCTATAAAATTCAATGGTTCAATGGTTCATGGTCTGGCTGGTATGTGACAGGAGTTAATGATATCGATCATAAATTTAACACTGGTACTAACGACTTGCGTCGTATGTGGAGCTATTTTACTGACCACAAACATCAATACATTTTGTGCAAATAACCCTGATTTATAATAGATTTCTTGAGAGAGAATAAGACTATCAAGAAGTTTATAGATGTCTTCCACAGAGGAAGACATCTTCCTGTTTTATGGGATGCCAGGATTACGTCTGGAGGGTGCATCTCAATGCATGGAATTAGGCAAAAATTATAATAACATCTCCACACTCCCGACACTCCCATCTATTAATCTATCCCTTATAGCACTACCCATTAAGGTGTTTGACATTGATACAAGCTCAAAAGCTGTTTTAGTAAACTTTTGCCTATTGCTAGCATGCCTATTGCCTTGCCCGTAGCGCTATACCAATCCGTTGCCGATGTTGCCTGATGTGAGATACCCTATGCCTTGGTTCCATTTAAGACAATCATGTTCACTAAGCTCCTTAGCATTTTCCAGAAAGCCCTATCACTGACAGGATTAGTACTACTCCTGTGCTTCTCAACCTGGTCACTGCCAGCCACAGCAGCCTCCAAGATTAGTCCTCAACTAGAACAACAAATACTCGAAGTCATCCGCAACCACCCAGAAGTAATCCTAGAATCGGTCCAGAGATACCAGCAGCAACTGGAACGGGAAAGCCAGCAGCAACAGCAAGCAATCTTGCAGGGCTTCAAAACCAATCCCCAAGCCTTCATTGGTTCCTCTCCCGCGACTGGCTCCACTGAAGATAAAATTGTGCTAGTAGAATTCTCAGACTTTCAGTGTCCCTTCTGTGCCAGAGCTCACGACACCGTCAACCAGTTTATAGCAAACCATGGTGATGAAGTCACCTTAGTTTACAAACACTTCCCCCTTACCAGCATTCATTCCCAAGCCCTGCCAGCCGCTCAAGCAGCTTGGGCCGCCACTCAACAAGGCAAATTCTGGCAGTACCATGATGCCCTCTTCGCCAATCAAAAGCAATTAGGAGAAGAGTTATATCTTGCCATTGCCCAAGACCTAAATTTAGACCTAGAGGAGTTTAACCGAGATCGGAACGCAGCTGATCGTGCTATTGCAGAAGACATGCAGCTAGCAGAAATATTGGGACTGAGCGGCACACCCTTCTTTGTTATGAATGGTGAAGCCTTCTCTGGTGCCGTGCCCCTACAACAGATGGAAGCGATATTGGCACGAGTGCGCTAAATAAAGTAGGGTGGGCAAATTAATCTAATCTCGAATAGTCACAATAACCAAACTGTTTTTGCCCACCCTACAAGCTCAATAAAGTAGGGTGGGCAAATTAATCTAATCTCGAATAGTCACAAGAACCAAACTGTTTTTGCCCACCCTACAAGCTACAGCTAAATAAAGTA
>NZ_JAAHGN010000595.1:0-4644 GCF_010672485.1 Moorena sp. SIO2C4
GGAAACCCCCAAGACCGCTTAGGTGCGCTTTCCGTTGGCGAATTAAATTCGCCACGGGTCGCACCTCTGCATCGCTTACAAAGGGTGTGAGACTAATGTCGATGTCCTAACTGCCCTGGCGACTGCTATATATTTTATTCTATCCCACTCTCCCAGTCCGACCGTTGGTTGTTCTCGGACAAAAGATGATGTTAAACGTCAGGCAAGAAGATATCGATTTTGCCTGCAAGCCTTTTCCCTTTTCACCCTCTTCCATTTCTGGTGAGTGATTGGTATACATCAACTCAAACACAACAAAAACGCAATCGCAAACATCCAAACTTCATCCTTAAACTATAGCATCAATTCAGTAATTTTTCGTACACTTTAGGCGTTCGGTGAAGAGGACTGTGAACCATGAATAACCCTAGGATAACGACCGCCATTGATTACTGAATTGGGATCCTAGTAAGCCTTATTTCTATATCTCAATCAACTTAACTATACTTATGAACCATCGTTATTGGAGAACCTTTATCGAAGCAGCTGCTCTCACTACCTGCCTGATGTTTGTCAATGGGATTCCCCCAATGACTGAAAATTTTATCTCTGGAACCCTGATAAATAATAAGTTTTTCCAGAATTATAAGGATGGGGTTAAGGAAGTAGTCGCTCAACAATCTACTTACCCGTTGAATATTTCATCACTATCATTCTTAGGGAGCGTAGATAGTTTACCTGAAACCTTATGGCATGTCAAGTTTAACCAATTAACAGCATCAACGGTTAGCGGGGAATATTTCATTGATTCTGCCTTCAGCTTAGGAAGTTTTCAATGATGCTATTCATAGGTTTATTAGACTATAAATAGATAATCAGGAGTTAAAATGTTACAAGTGTGTCTACAGCAATCCTGGCCCCAGGATAAACCAATTAGCAAAATTATATTTCCAGCAATTTTACCAAGCAGCTTGGGAAATTTTGCCACCTTATGCTTGATGTTATCTCCAGAAGAAATTCAGTATTATCTATTCAGCAAGCCCCACAGTCAATTTGTCTTCATCAATTCGCCTCATCCGATGCTACTATGGGTTACTGTACTTCAGTCTAAAGCACAGGACTCTCGGTTACTCCCTTGTTATCTAGACTTGAAAACCTCGAAAGTTCAGACCATTACTCGTTGCTTAGCAGATAAAGGCTTCTATCGACTACTTTTGTTTTCCACTGAAGAACCACAACGCTGTAACCAGGTAATGACCGTAACGCTTAAACCCCAACAATGCCAAATGTTACAAGAGTCGGCTAATACTGGTCAAACCTCACAACCTATAGCTCAACCCATAGTCAGCAGACGCATACTAAAGCTCAAATTTGAACAACTAAAATCCCAACTGTTGAATAAATGGGATGCTCTGGACAGGTTTAATTACCCAACCCAGCCAGAACTTGCTCATTCCATTTCCTAGTTCCTAGCTTTTTATAACCTTAGGTAGTATTATATCATTGCTAGTATGATATAATTTACCGTTGAATACTTATCATTGTGGCCAGCTGGCTGATTAGTCATTAGTTATTCGGTACATATGACAAATAACAAACTAATTATCGAGATTTTCCTAATTGTTCACAATTGGCAAAAACTCCTTTCTCTGTGATGAATATTCCCAGGCAATTCCGTCTGGATCTTTACTTTGACTCCATTGTGAAAAGTCGGCATCAGATTTACGTTTACCAACTGTGCTGGCATGAACATTCAGTCGCTTGGCTAATTCGGCTTGGATCAGAGGTTGATAAACTTTCTTATCCTGCTTCTTTTTGACCCGGTTTTTTTGATCACCTGAAGCGTCAGCAGTCAAGGCAGCTAGTTTAGAGGCAACAGATTCTTGTGATCGTGGATTTTCTTGCAGTTTTGGGATGTCATTGCTAGAGAACTCATCTTGTTGGAGCTGTAGTTCCAAAGACGGGGTTGCTTGACTGGTGTTGGATTCACTCTCAGGCTCGAAGGAGGATTCACTTTCAGGGTCGAAGGAGGGTTCACTCTGATCAAAGATACTACCGAGAGCGCTAGCAGTCAGAAAGTAATAAACAGTGCCAATGTCATCATAGGTTTTACTCTGAGCTCCAAACTCCTCTGCCTTTTTGTCTAAATACTGTTTGGCTGCAGTTCCAGAAATATCCGCCTTGATCGACAAGTCCATGGGTGTCAGACAGCCTTGGTTATCTTTAATCAGTTGATTGAAGAAGGGATTAACTTTCCGAGTCCACTTCTGCCATTGATATTGCTGCCAAAGCCTGATGATGATAATCAAGATTAGCATTGCCAGTACGATCGGCCATGCCTTTAGCAACAGAACCATCACCAATGCGAAGGGGATGATTAGAATGAGAATTCCAGTGGCACTGCTATCGATTACTTTTCCAGTCATCTGACTTTACGGGGTAGGGAAACCGCGTCTGTCTTGGTGCGCGTTCCCATGGCGAGGGAACCTCGCCGGGGTCGCACCGCTTTTTAAAGCGCGGAGGAACTACGAAACCAGCGGTTTTAACCGCCGTCAAAGAACCTCATCCCTCGCTCAAGTGCTTGGGAGGGGGTATAGTTAATAGTTTATTCGTTTACGAGGCATTGAGGGGCTATCCACTCAAGTCGGGACTGTGGATGATTAGTAATTGGTAAACATTTCTACTATTACCGATTACCGATTAGCCGTAAGAGTCACGACTTCTTGCTACTAGTCCTAGTCAACTCAGGTTAGTCAGGGCAAGACGTTTAAACATCGCCACCCTTGCCTTGGTTGCTAAGGTATCATCCAGTGGTTCTAAGGACACTGGTATATCATACTTTTGCTTGAGGGCAGTTTGGATCAGCCAATCAGCAAGAAAGGGGTTTTTCGGTAACAGCGGACCGTGGGAGTAGGTTGCGATCGCATTTCGATAAAATGCTCCTTCTGTGCCATCTTCCCCATTGTTACCATATCCTTTGACCACTTGAGCTAGGGGTTCGACATTACCTAAATAGGTACGACCACCGTGATTTTCAAAGCCAATCACTACTGGATTTTTCCCCAGCATAGCCTTTAAGTCTTGGGCTAGGGGTGATGCAGTAATCTCAAATACCACATTACCAATGCAACGGCGAGCATCTACGCCAGGATGCTTGCTGACCAAATCCAGCAACCCTAATCCCTGAATCCGCTTACCTAGAGCGGGTTCATAGTAGTTACCTAGCAATTGAGGTGAGCCACAGGTAAATACTCCCGGTACACCTGCTTCAATTTTTTCTTGTAGGGCATTGGCTTTGCTACCTTGTAAGTCTCGCATAACAATTTCTTGCTGTCTATCTTGAGCACCACCACCCATGAAGATATCCACTTTATAGAATTGCTCAGCAGGGGTTTGCTGATCCAGGGGGATTAGATTGACTCTAATGCCTCGCCACTGGGTTCGTTGTTGTAAGCAGATGACATTACCACGATCACCGTAGGTACTCATTAGGGTAGGGTAAAGCCAGCCTATAGTTAATTCTAGTTGTTCGGAATTCATCTTGGGTTGAAGGTGATTTGGTTGTTGGCCTTTGGGGTCCCTGGTCGGGTAGGTTGAACGCGATGGACGGAGTCCCGCAATCGAGCGATCGCGTGGCCTTTTGGCCAAGGTCAGAAGGTTGTTCGCAAAGCGTGACCGAAGGTCAAGGTTTTTCTATGGATAAGTTACGCTAATTTCTTGGAATCACAAAACTTTGACAACTATATAGTCCATTTATACTGTCTGCTGAGCAGTTATAGGAGAAGCTGATCTAAGCCTTTGCTTCCCACCATCGCACTCCAGATTAGGAAATGCTAGAGAGCTGGTCAAGTAATAGAAGTTGACAAAATTAGCAATAGCTAGACCAAGCACTTGTACAGGATATTTCTATCACCTGACCACCCCATTATCCCATTATCCCATTACCCCATCATCAATTTACTTAGTTTTCTGATGACTTAACCGATGCTCTAGGGGACTACAATGAAACTTGTGGTTTGCTGCCTATGGATAAATCAATGCTGCAAGCAATCTCTGCTCTAACCCTAGGGTTCCAATTTACTTCTCCTGGGCCAATCATCGTTGAACTCGGACCCCTAACAATCCGCTGGTACGGACTATTGATTGCCTCAGCAGTGTTAATTGGAGTTAGCCTTTCCCAATACCTAGCCAAGAGTCGTAACGTTAACCCAGATTTGTTGGGCGACTTGGCTATCTGGCTGGTGATTTCTGCGATTCCTGGAGCCAGACTTTACTATGTCTTGTTTCAGTGGAAACAATACGCCCAGCGTCCAGACCAAATTATTGCGATTTGGAATGGTGGGATTGCCATTCATGGCGCTATCTTGGGTGGTATCTTAGCTGCAATAATTTTTGCCCGCCTCAATAAACTGTCTGTCTGGCTGTTAGTTGATCTAGTAGTTCCTTCCCTGATATTAGGTCAAGCCATCGGACGTTGGGGTAATTTCTTTAATTCCGAAGCCTTTGGGGCTCCCACGGATTTGCCTTGGAAATTGTATATTCCACTAGGACAGCGTCCCCTAAGCTTTAATAATTTTGACTATTTCCATCCGACTTTTCTGTATGAGTCTGTGTGGAACTTATTGGTCTTTGGGTTACTGATGACTCTGTTCTTTCGGGATTTAC
>NZ_JAAHGN010000596.1:0-4609 GCF_010672485.1 Moorena sp. SIO2C4
TCAACTGGCTCCCTTGGGCTGCTTGAAGACGACGAGCATGCGATCGCATTTGCATCACAGTCTGGTTAGCGGTATCATCAATATAAATAGGCAACTCTGATAACACACCGATTGCTTCGCTCAAGGGTGCCCACTGATTTTGAGCAATGCGCCCAGCTCTCAAAAAGTTACTGTCAATTTTCGCTTCACTAGCTAACAACCGCTGCACTAGTTGTTCTCTTGACATTTCCAAGCTAAAAATCGCCACTGGCATTTTTTCAGCTACGTTACGAGCAATTCCTAACGCTAAGCTAGTTTTTCCCATGGATGGTCTACCAGCAATGATAATTAAGTCAGACGGACTTAACCCCCCAATTTGGGCATCCAAATCATAGAAGTCTGATGGAATACCAGGCAAATCAATACCCTGATTCCGATTTTCTATATCTTGGAAGGTCTGGACTAGGGTTTCAGAAATCGCGATTAGACCTTGCTGAGGACGCAATTGGGTGAGGCTGAAAATTTTCTGTTCCGCTTGGTCAAGGACTGTTTCCAATTCCAAGGATGTCTCATAACCCAACTTAAAAATCTCGTTACCGGCTTCGATTAGCTGACGGCGCAGATACTTGTCCATCACTAACTTAGCGAACCTGTCAATATTGACCGCTGAAACCGTTTGTTCAACTAGCTGAGCTAACTTAGCTTGACCCCCAACTTTCTCTAATAAGTCATTGTCATAAAGCCAGGTAGTAACACTCATCAAATCCGTCGGTTTACCCTGGCTATAAAGTAATAAAGCAGCTTCGTAAATGGTTTGGTTAATCCGGACGTAGAAAGCTTTTGAATTCAGGAAATCAGCAATTCGACCCATGGCTTCCGGGTCTAATAAAATGCCTCCGATAATAGACTCTTCGGCATCAATATTTTGGGGTGGTATAGAGTTCCCAAACGCTGAAAAATCTTGTTTTTGAGTCATAGTAAACTAGTCGTCTATTGAGTTCAGGGTAAAGGTCAGCTATTAGCTATCAGCTATTAGCATTAAGCTATCAGCTATCAGCTATCAGCTTAATGCTAATGCGCTATGTCACAGGCTAGAAGCCTGTGCCACGCTATTTGAGGTGCTATTAGCTTATGCCCTACGCGCAACTAATACAACCTGAACAAATTAAGCACCTGTTGTTTAATTTACAGTTGACAGGATGATACAATCAACAGTCAAGTGTCAACAAACTAAACAAACTATTAATTAACTTATTTGGGAACAACATGAATTTCTACAGTAGCTGTAACTTCTGGATGAAGCTTAATTTCTGCATTATAGAAACCAAGTTGACTAATCTCAGGTAGGGTAATACCTCGGCGGTCTATTTCTTTGCCCGTAGACTCTTGGATTGCATCTGCCAAGTCTTGGCTAGTAACAGTACCGAAGATAGCATTATCTTCACCCAACTGCTTCGAGATAGTAAAGCGGTTAATAGTTTGTAGAGCAGTCTTCATCGACTCAGCTTGTTGCTTGATTTCGAGGATACGCTGCCGTTCTTGCTCTCTGCGCCGCTCAACTTGCTTGAGAACACCAGAGGTGGCCCTAACTGCAATTCCTTGGGGAATGAGATAATTGCGAGCATAGCCCGGAGCTACCTCTACCAGATCACCGTCTTTTCCAAGTTTGTGAACGTCTTTGCTTAAAACGACTTGTACACGTTGTGCCATAGTGTTTAGTTTCGGTTATAGTTTAGCGTGAATGATAATGCTTCGACAAACATTCCATACTACGACAATTTGTAAGCGATCGCAACTTAGTGCTGATTGCGGATTGCTGATTGCTGAGGGCTGAGGGCTGAATACTGAGGGCTCCGTGTCAATTAAAACACTTATTAAACCATTTCGGGGATGACATATCCGCCAATAGGCAAACCTAAATCATCAGTAGGAACCGAAAATCCAGTTTCCCGGAGCCTCTGGATCCTGACTGTAATAGAATTCGGTAACTAGATCTAATATCTCTTGTTTGTCAATGTAACCATCATTGTTCTGATCGAAGCGTCCAAAAATTTCTTCAATTTGACTGTCGTCAATACCGTAAGCCTTAAAAAACTGTCGGTATTCTTCCAGAGTAACTTTATCGTCTTTATCAGAATCCAATAGGTAAATAATCCCTGCCGCTTTAGCATTGACTACTGCTTCGTTACCGTCGGTGTCACTCAGTACATTTTCATGATAAGTCAACCACTCATCCAAGGTCACTTGCTGGTCTTGATTTTCGTCGGTAAATTTTTGCACGCCATTCCAAATCCTCATGTAAATAGCAAGAAGATTGTCATAGTCTGGCGAGCCCGGTGTCCAACCCCTGATGGCAGCAAGGTTATCAGTAATCCGTTCAAAATCGGCTTGGGTTAAAAAACCGTTTGTTTGCTGATCGTACACGTTAAACAACTGGGTCAATTTTCTTTGCTGCAATTCGCTAAGCATGGTTTTTTTCTATTGCTCAATTGGATTAACTAAATTTATTAACTCAACCTTGATTATAGTCCAACTAATAAAGGAGCATATCCTCAAGGAAATATGTCCCTTGATCAAGGCTTTATCAATAATCTTAGAATCGGTCTTTCATCTCCCGTAACCGTGCAAATGTCTTAACGGGTTCTTTTGCTTGAACAGCCGACTGTAGGGCAGGCTCTTCCCAACGTAAAAATGGATTGGTGTGCTTTTCAACCCCTAACTGGGAGGGTACCGTTGCCTCTTTACGATGACGCGCCTCTTGGACTTGGGCAAATCTCCCTTGTAAGTCCGGGTTTTCACCATCGACACTCAGGGCAAATTGGAGATTTTTTAAGGTGTACTCATGAGCACACCATACTCGTGTATTATCTGGTAAATCCCGTAGCTTGCTCAGGGATTCTACCATTTGGCTTGCTGTTCCTTCAAATAGTCTGCCACAACCCCCCGCAAATAGGGTGTCGCCACAGAAGAGTTCACCGGTTTCACCAGAGACTACTGGGGGAAAGTAGTAGGCAATATGTCCTCTGGTGTGTCCAGGAACGAACAAGACTTCACCAAGGCGATCACCAAACTCGACGCGATCGCATTCTTCTAAAAACACCTGTTGACCAGGAATCCGACCCCGGTCTTCAGCTCCCCCATATACACAGACATCGGGAAACTGCTGGATCAACTGTCGATTTCCCCCCACATGATCCATGTGATGGTGAGTGTTGAAAATAGCCACTAAGTCCGCATCCATTTCTTTCAGACACTGTATCACCGGTTTAGCCTCGGCTGGATCAACAACAGCAGCAATATTCTGCTTGGGGTCGTGTAATAAGAAGATATAGTTGTCAGAAAGGGCTGGAAGTCGATGAATCTGCATAATAATAGTTTAACACCATCTGTTTAATTTACATGTGTTTAATTTACATGTGTTTAATTTACATGTGTTTAACTTACACTTTATAGTTTTTATTTTTTGAGCAACAACAGATGCTAGGTATATTATACCTTACCTACTAAATTTTTAGTATTATGGATTGCTTGAGCAATTTACAAACTATTTTTAACCCTTATTCAACCTACTATTCAATAGTGAAATGTTGGTAAAAATCCAACAACTTTCGTTTACATGCTCCGAATTTTAATGCTCCGAAGTTACCCTTGACCACAATTCCTAGGTAATCAGTAATCGGTAATCAGTAATAGTTTCAGTAATAGTTAGCGAATCACCAATCACCCATTATCCATTACCAAATCACGCTAAGGTAGCATTTCTGACACTATTTCATCTTAGAACTGTATGGATGTTCGGTTAACCCATCACATATTGGTAGTATTGTCAACCTCCATTACTAGGGGAATGCGCTAGACTAATGATCATATTGGATAGGGAGTATTTATCCCTCGTTGCGCCTATCCTATAGCCCCCAAAGCGAAGCGTGGCTTCCCTTGCCAATTGTATTGCCAATTGTATTCAGCTCCCGACCCTCAATAATTTTAATCTAAGTTAAACACTGCTCTGACATAAAATTAACAGAAGATGTCTAGATTAAATTATAGGACTTACGCAGAAACCCGGTTATTGAAGGTAATTACACCAATTTCAGCCTTTGATTGATAACGATCAACCTGGTTTTAATAATCTTGGTGCGTAAATCCTGAATTAATCAAAGCCCAGTCATTCAGGAACTGATTCAAAACCAATATCAAGCCCACTGCCTCCCAGTCGATCTACCCTTTTGTCAACAGAATCTTATGCTAGTAGACCATCAAACCCCCAAATCTAATCACACCAGCCGTAATCCGTTAAAAAAGGCAGGAACTTATGCGTCACTGTTGTTACTGGGAGCAGGGTTAGGCTTTTCCGGCGGTTATGTAGCATTACGTAACTCTGTTCCAGAATCCACATCCCCTCAAGCAATTGTCCCTCAGAACAAAACAGCTAGGCTTCCAGGCACTAAACCTGTAGTTACTCAAAATCCCAACTTTATCACCAATGTGGTAGAACAAGTTGGACCAGCAGTGGTGCGGATTAACGCTTCTAGAACCGTCACCAGTAGAGTCCCAGATACTTTTAGAAACCCGATGTTCCGGGAATTTTTTAGGTTACCATTTCCCGATGTACCCCAAGAGCGAGTTAAAA
>NZ_JAAHGN010000597.1:0-4596 GCF_010672485.1 Moorena sp. SIO2C4
TCTTTAATCAATATAACTCCCAAGGGAACGTTATCGATAAGGCAGTATTGTTGCCGAATGAATACCAAGCAGAATTGGAAACCGCCTGTCCTCAATATAGTGAACGAGGTTGCCAATTTGGCATGACTTATACCCCCACAGGAAGATTATTAACCAAAACTCTTCCAGACGATAGCACAGTGATTAAAGCCTACCAGGATTACAGTGGATTTCTGGAATCGGTTAGCTACGAAACCCAGAATACAACGCAAAAATATGCCGATTTTGAGGATTACAATGTTCGTTCCAGAGTAGGTCAAATTGAATACTATAATCCAACAACCGTTAGCCCCAATCTGGTGCTGGCTCCGACAGAAATCGAGGAACTAGCCTATTATCCCGAGTCTGGTTTATTAGCAAACCATAGGCTGATAAGCAACCAACCCTTACAGGAGAGTCAAGAGCTACAGGAAAAGTATCGGGAAATTCAGCATCTAAAAAATGAAAATCTCTTGCTTCAACAAAAAAATCAGGACTGGCAAAATGAACTGGCAACTCTCGCTGATGACGACGCCAAAAAGGAAGCGTTATTAGAAGAAATCAACTCTCTAAAAACAAAGATTAACCAAAATCGAGAAATGATAGAACGCCAAGAAGGGATGTTGTCCGATATCCAGGGCGTTCTGCTTCACTATACTTATAATTGGGATCAACTCGGGAATTTACTTAACATCAATAATTCAGAGGCAGGAAAAAGCCAGTCTTTTACATACGAAAACAACCGCTTGAAGACAGCGAGTTCTTCGGAGCTCTACGGTACCATTACCTATGATTATGACCCCTCCGGCAATATGACCCAAAAGAGTTATACCGGGGATTCTAATGATGGATCGGTGATCTACGATCAGTTTGAGGGAAACCGAGTATTATCAGCAAAGTCCAGCAAGGGGGAAACGAATTTTTCTTACGATGATAATGGGAATTTGTTTTTTAAAACCAACGGCGCAGATGCCTGGGGTTATATTTATGATGGGAAAAACCGACTCCGTTCAGCCCAACAGGCAGAGCAACCAGGCTTTAATGAAGAATATCAATATGCCAGTAGTGGTCGAAGAATTATCAAGAAGAATCAAGGAAAAGACCAAACTGTCCTCTATGTAGATCCTAGCTATATTATTCAAAAAACTGGCTCAGAACTAACAAGCACAAGCTATGTCGGCAAGATTGCTGCGGTCAAGAAAACTTGGGGTGCGGATGGAGTGGCTACAGATGAAAAAGTCATCTTTTTTCATAAAAACCAAGTGAATAGTACCGAGGTGGTCTCTGGTTCAGAAAATAAACATGTGGTTTATGAACCTTACGGAAAGATTGTGCTTGATAAAAGCTCACCGGATCTCTCTGACTTCCGTCCTAAATTTGGTAGCAAGGAACTGGATGATACCCAACTCTATTATTTTAATGCCCGTTATTACGATCCTGAGATGGCGCGATTTATCACTCGCGATAGCCAACTCGGTGCTAGCAGGTTTACCCAGGATGCGTTTAATCGATATGCTTATGTGTTGAATAACCCTGTGGCTTCTATCGATCCTAGTGGGCATGCCTGTGGTTTTGCTGTAGGTTCGGCATCAACCATATCCAATACTGGTGGAGGATTACTAGCATTCGCAAGTTTATCAGCTGGTGCGGCTTCAGTATTTGGTGCTACCCTCAATGAGGAAGGCCTCTCAAAAACAGGGAAAAGAACGCATATTGCCTTGGCAGCAACTTTTGGAGGAACAGCTGCAATTTCGGCTGTGTGCGGTGCACTCGATAAACGCCTTGCAAAGAAATTGAAAGCTGAAGAGGATCCTTTAGGGGAAAGGGGTCCTTATAGTCGATCAAGACTGACAGAATTAAGCGAGGACCAATTTAAGGGTCTCGAGGCTCGGGTGCGCGCAGAAAGAGGTGCCCGGAACAGTTTGGAGGAGCCACAACCAGAGTATGAGCCACCATCACTCAGATTGGAGGAGCCACAACCAGAGTATGAGCAACCATCATTCATAGGCAGAGGCAGAGGTTGTCCAACAATACCAACAATTGTAGTAAGTTTTATACAGACTACTAAAGTTGCTACGGAAACAGGCATGAAAACGATCAAAGATCTCCAACTCAAAGAGAAAATATGGGGCTATAACGAAAAAACTCGACAAACGGATTTATTTCCCGTTACAGCAAAATCTGTAAAATTGCATCACGATTCAGTTGCGCTGAGGACGGAATCAGGAAACACCATCGGCACAACAACGGAGCATCCTTTTTATGTCGAAGGCCGAGGCTGGATACCAGCAGGAAAATTAAAACAGGGGGATGCCATCCGTACCCAAGATGGCACGTCGGTGCTGCTGGAAAGCGTAACGGTTGAGTATGTAGAAGACGCTTTTCCTGCTTATAATCTTTCCGTTGACAAAGCTCATAACTTTTTTGTTTCTGAAGACAAGTTATTGGTTCATAACTGCGGTAGGGAAGAAGATGCGGCTGAAGGGGAAGAAGGTGCTGGCGAAACAGCAGGTGAAAGTGCTGCCGATGAAGGCGTGGGTTCTGCTAGTGCCGCTGCCAGCGGAGAAGAAGGAGTGGGAATGGGTGTTGCGGAAGTGGCTGGCGCTGCGGAAGTGGAGGCACTGCCGGAAGAAATTGAAATAGGCGTGGAAGTTGCGTTATTGCTAGCGTTATAAGCAAATAACTCAATGCTGGGATGTCCTGAAAGTGCGATCGCTGCTCTTGTAGCGACTGTCTTAAAAGTGCGATCGCCCAACTTGTAGGGTGCGCTATTCGAAAGTATAACACACCAACCCAACCCCAAAAAGCGAAATAGTCTTCAAAAGCATCTTCTTATTCTTTTAAGTCCCAATCACAAGGAAAAATTAATCCGATCACCGGTATGACCACAGAGGCTGAGATTGAGAAATTGAGTGAGGCCCTTGCTGGTGCTTCTAACCTGTCCAAAGATGATGTAGCCTCTTTTTTAAAGCAGGCGCAAGGTCTGAGAGACCAAAGGTCAAGTGGTCAGCCCATCTCAAGGTCGGAACTAGCCTCTTTTCAAGATTCTACCGGTGATATGTTTAAGAAATTGGAGGCTGTAAAAGGCTTCGATCAATTAAAAAATCCATTTACCATGACCGAGAGTGAGATAAATCAACAAGTTGATCAACTCGCTCAGGCGATGGAGAAAGCGGTAAAAGTCCCTTCCGACAATACCAAAAAAATGCTCAAGGATACCTATGCTTTAATGGATCATTTAACCAATACCAAGCGTGATAGCGATTCTCCCGATGGTGGGACAAAAAATGACTCAGATACCAATGAATCTGGCCCTGATTATCAAACCTTACTGGATAACTTCAAAGAGTCCTATAGCCAGCATTATGATGCCTTAGGGTCAAGTAAAGCCGGTAAACCCATTGGTGGTCATTTGTTTAATATGACCAAAGATGAACTGGATGCTGAGATTAAGGATATCAATCAAAAAATAGCAGACGCGAAACAACTTCCACCAGAGCAAATTAGTTCGTTCGTGATGCCTATGCCTTAAGAGAAAAGCTATTTGATTTTTCTAAATCTGCTTAAAATACTGCTAGTACCGATAGCTCTACTACAGAGGATAAAGCAGAGAGCACAAAAGCGGAAGAGGCGATAGATCAAGCGGTGAGGGATAAAAATTCACCAGACGTACAAGTTGCGAAAAATGAGGTTAATCGAGAGATAGGTGAATTTAACCAAAAACATGCTGGCACGATGGAAGAGATAGTGCGGGCGTCACTCAAGTAGGGTGCGTTCGATTACAAAAGATCTATCAAGACATTTATTGACCGAATATTACAGAACGCACCATCCCTTACTGGGCTTCATTCATTCTAAATTTTTAAATTTCTTGCCATTCCCGAGCATCGACAAATAAAGATAGGTGCTTTGTATTATTGGTTGCCACAGTAACTTCATACCCATAATTAGTAACTAAAATAGCTTGAGCGGCTAAAATAACATCTCCATCTAAAGCTTTAGGATCCGCTGTTGGTTTACCTTTTTTTCTGACTTCCGCCCATAATTCGGCAGCTTTTAACATAACTTCTGTAGTAATCGGGAGATAGATTATTTCGGCTTTAAGGCGATTTAGTTTCTTGATTCCCGATACCTTATTTGCTCGTAATAGTTCTCGTCTAATTTCATAATCGATAATTTCAGGTAAAACAACATCATATCCTCGGTCAAAAATATTATAAAACCATTCTTGACATTGCAGTGACAACGCAGCGCCTTTTGGATTTGTAATTAAACCAACAGGGGCTGAATCTAAAACTATCACTTTGCTCATCTTAGGTTAAATCACAACTCCTTTGCTCGATTTAATGATTTTCCAAGTTTCTTTTTGGTCTTGTTCTTCGTCTAACTCATTCCAAGATTGAAATAACTCCTTTAACTTTTGTTGTTGCTGTTTTCGTTGAATTGGATCCGATTTTTCCAGCCGAGCCATCGCTTTTTGCCAATGATATACAGATTCTTTATTCGTCATTTGGCTTTGACGAAATAAACGAATGATTTGTAATAATTGTGGAATCTGTTCGTCGGGAATATTTTCAA
>NZ_JAAHGN010000598.1:0-4593 GCF_010672485.1 Moorena sp. SIO2C4
TGGGATAAGTGTCTGTATAGTTCCGAGAATCGGACATCATAACACACAGAGAGTCCCAAATTGCCGAATTCTGGGGACGAGTAGACCTTGGGTAGTTCAGTTCCAGCCTTAACTGTCTCTGATTCTCTATAGGTATTCCCATCAGGAAGGTTAACATCAAATAGATGAGCTTTATGGTAGCGAGCTAGTTCATTGCCACTCGAACCGATGAGTAGGGCAGTATTGTAGACTTTACTAGTACCCACTGGTACGGGAAAGCCACCACCAAGGATGGTGACCTGGAACCGTTGCGCCATAGTTTTGATGAATTGTTCACTTTGCTCTGCGATCGCATCAGCGTGGGTAATTTTGTCTTCCTCTGTACCAAGAAAAGAAAAGTTTTCCGGTAAGCTAATCAGCTCAGCACCACGACGCACGGCTAGGTCGATCAGTTCTTCTGCCTGAACTAGGTTTTTTTCTAGGTCAGGGGAGCTAGTCATTTGAATGGCAGCTGCAAGATAGCACTTCATTATGATTCAACCCTAGAGTTTTCAATATAGACAGATATTAAATCTGATATTAAATCTATTTTCTATATTTTCCCCAGAATGCCCCAAACCAAATTAAAAAAAATTAATCACTGTTAGACTTCCCGTCGCAGAACCAGCACTGGACAGTGGGCAAATCGAACCACTCGCTCAGCTACTGACCCCAAGACAAATCGTTTCAGACCGGTATAGCCATGAGATGGGATCACAATCAGGTCAATAGCTTGTTCCCTGGCGTAGTCGATGATGTTTGAGGCAGGATTTCCGATGGTGACGTTGATATGAATTCCTTGGTATAGAGGTTCCTTGAATCTCTCAGAAAGCACGTTTTCCACATGGGATTTACGAGTCTGGCTATCTACCGTACGCCACATAACTCCCGGTTCACCAGGGTTGAGAGGAGGTAGGACATGGATAACGTATATATGAGATGCATCCTTGACAAAGTCTATTGTTTTTTCTAAAGCCTCAAAGGAGGTTTCAGAAAAATCAATTGGGACAAGTATACGGTCGGTGGCAAATAAGCTCATAGATTCACTCCTATGGCTTGTTTAAAAATATTATAAATACTAATCTTCTAGGAAGATTGAGTGACGGTAACTATTTTTCCAGCATTCAAGCGGTCCATATAGTCTTTAAGTTCAGTGGCTACTTTGCTACAGAGTAAGTAGCCACCGAAAAGATTAGGTAAACCCATAGAAAAAAGCATACTATCACTGAAATTAATGACTGCTTCTGGGTTAGCCACAGCTCCAATAAAGATGGTGATAAGAAATAATACTTTGTAGACAATCAACGTTCTCGAACCAAACAAATAATCCCAACAGATTTCACCATAGTAACTCCATGAAATCATGGTAGAGAAAGCAAAAAAGAACACAGAGATGGCAAGGAGGATGGGAAACCAACTAATTACACTCCCAAAAGCAGCAGCGGTCATTTCGGCACCACCGAAGTCAGCAAACTCAGGATTTTTGTATACTCCAGTGATGACTATTACTAGAGAAGTCATATTGCAGATGACCACAGTAACAATAAAAGGTTCGAGTAGGGCTATAATTCCTTCCCGCACTGGTTCCTCAGTCCTGGCAGCGGCGTGAGCCATGGCAGATGAACCAATACCTGCCTCATTAGTAAAGGTTGAACGCCTTAATCCCTGTACTAACACCCCAATCAAACCTCCCTCAACGGCTTGGGGAGAGAAGGCTTCTGTCACAATAGTTTCGATGGCAGATGGGATGCTGGAAAAATTGACAATTAGAATCCAGAGGGATGTCAAAATGTAGATCCCACACATGACGGGTACGATGGTACCAGCCACTAAGCCAATACGTTGAATGCCACCAATAATCACCAATGTCACTAGGCCAACCAGAATTAATCCATAAAGCCAGCCTCGATTGATCAGCCAGGGGACTACGCTGGCCATTACTTCAAAGGATTGGTTAGCTTGAAACATGCTCGAACCACCAAATGACCCAGCAATAGCAAAGATGCAAAATAGGAGGCTCACAATTTTCCCGAGTTTTTGATATCCCATTTCGGCTAAACCAGCCGAGAGGTAATACATTGGACCACCAGCTATAGTTCCGTCTGGTCTGACCACTCGATATTTTTGAGCCAGGGTACATTCTACAAATTTACTGCTCATGGCAAATAAGCCAGCAAGGGTCATCCAGAACGCAGCTCCTGGTCCTCCGATACTGATGGCAAAGGCAACACCGCCAATGCTACCGAGTCCAACACCAGCGGATAGGGCAGTTGATAGAGCTTGAAAGGAAGAGATTTCACCGTTTTGGTTGGGTTGCTCGTATTTGCCTAAGGCGATGTCAATGGCGTGTCGAAATCCCCAGATGTTGATGAAGTTCATCCTGAAGGTGAAGAATAGGCTACCACAGACTAGCCACAAGACAATCAGTGGCATACCACCGATGCTAAAGAAGAGTACATTAGATATGCCATTTAAGATTTGGTTAACAATAGCGGTGAGGTTAGTTAGAACCGAGTTGTTTGCTGCTAGAGCTAGAGTGGATGAGTAAAAAAAAATAGGATTTAGTGTCAACGTCTTTTAGCAATACTTTTTTACCAGGACTTACCGAGATTTCGAAGGGCAAAAGCCTTTAACTTATAGTTATGGGAATGAGCCCGTGGGGAATAAATTCCCCGTGAGCTAATTTTTATCTGGAATGCCGATACTGGCTATTTAGTATATAATAAAGAAGTGATCAAGCTGGGAAAATTACTCTTTGATATAAGTAGGCAGCGTAAAGAATGTGTCAAGAAAATGCACATTGCGCAAGTCTGGTCTAACGATCTGGTCGCCTGCGAAAGTCATTGGACAAAAAATTAGACAAAGCCTGGCAAGTCTTAGCAAAAACCATGAGTACGGTGGGGCACACCGGAACTTAGATCCATGATCTGAACGCTTGGGGAGATTTGGCCTCTACTGTGCTTGGTGTAAACCTGTCATGGCAAGTCAAGTCGTGGAGCCAAGAATCCCCCGGCTTATAGCTGTGGGGAGTGTCAAGTGTACTTTCCTGCTCGGATCAGGTGAAGGCATAGCAAAAGCTGGCACAACCAAGAAATCCTATCCATCGGAACAAACACTAACCAGCTACCTGTACGGCAACTATAGAAAAACAAATCCATGACCTACGCAATTATCGAAACTGGTGGCAAGCAACTGCGAGTCGAACCCGGTCGCTTTTACGACATCGAACTACTGCACGTTGAACCAGAGCAAAATGTCACCATCGACAAAGTCCTGTTCGTTAATCATGATGGTGAAATCAGCATCGGTCAGCCCTTAGTTGAAGGAGCAACCGTACAAGGAACGGTGATGCGACACTTTCGCGATCGCAAAATCATCGTCTACAAAATGCAGCCCAAGAAGAAAACCCGTAAGAAGCGGGGACACAGACAGGAAAAAACCCGTCTGATGATTGATGCTATTAGTATGAATGGTTCTGTGCTCGCCTCGGTTTCCAAAGCAGAGGAAGCACCAGTCTCAGCAGAAACTGCCCCTGAAGCACCAGCAACTGAAGCACCAGCAACTCAGGAAACCGCTGAAACTGCTCCGGAATAGTTTATGGCTCAGACTTGTGCATAGGGCAAAATTACCTCAAAATTCCCGTAAAAACACCTAAATATAAAGGAACATTATGGCTCATAAGAAAGGAACAGGAAGTACTCGTAACGGTCGTGACTCTAATTCCAAACGCCTAGGGGTCAAGCGCTACGGTGGTCAGTTTGTCAAGGCTGGCAACATCTTGGTACGTCAGCGAGGTACTAAGGTTCATCCTGGTACCAATGTTGGTCGCGGCGGTGATGACACTCTATTTGCCATGGCTGATGGCATAGTCACTTTTGAAAGAAGGGGCAAAAGCCAAAAAAAAGTCAGCGTTTACCCGGTTGAAACCGAAGCATCAGCTTAGATACAACAGTTTATAGTTGAGACTGAAATCCCTCCATCAGCAGTTGGCTGCTGTTGATGGTAACTGATGAGGCACCCCCGAGGGGGTGCTTTTCTCTTGAAAATATGTCTGGCAAAGACAAAAGGTAATGGGTAATGGGTAATCGTTAACTACCAATTACCCATTACCCGATAAGGGAGATGATAATTAGTCAACCGGTAAGCATTCAGCCGTCAGCTGTCAGCCGTCAGCTTTTAGCTCACGGCTGACAGCTTAAAATAAACCTTGAAAAGGATAATTTAATAGTTCCAGATTAATGAGAATTGAAAGTCTGGGGATTTGCCCTTGGCCGATAGCCACGCATCGCGCATAAGCTGATAGCTGATAGCTGATAGCTGAATGCTTACGTCAACCGGATTTAGACTTCACACTTGATAGGTCACACTTCATACTTTATGGCCCAACTTCTCTAATACAGGTCCAGTCGAAACCACGTGCCGTTCTAAACCCAGTTGCTTTGGACTAACCCCTAGCGCTAGGGCAACTAACTGGGGTAAATGCAATACTGGTAACCTGAACTGACGCCCAATCACCTTTTCTACCTCCGGTTGACGGGAGTCCAGATTAAGATGACACAACGGACAAGGGGTCAC
>NZ_JAAHGN010000599.1:0-4592 GCF_010672485.1 Moorena sp. SIO2C4
CGGTTTCCGTCATCCTCTGCGTCGCTCGAATAAATCGTGATTGTGTCGGAGCGGTACCCATATCTTTTGTACAGTAGCTGGGTAGGCTTTGTGCGGCCAGAGAAAGTGCAAACAATCGTCTAAGTTCTTTGTAGCCTGTGCTGATAGTATCTAAAGAGAGTTATAGAGCAAACTCCTGGAGAGCAGCGGAGAAAAACCGAGAGCAGGACGGCTTGTTAATGGTTCGAGTGTTGCAACAACATATCATAATTGGCCGATAAGTACAACTACTGGAGAAGAAGTGTATTCATTCCCCTATCACTCAGCTGGACCATTTGGTGAAGATGTGGCTGGCGAATGGGTTAATTCAGAAAGTCTTTTCCGCACTCTCTTATCTGATGGATTAGGTTGGAAAGATATCCATGCTAAGAAACAAGACGAATACATGCTAGCGAGAAGACCTAGTGTTCTTTGGCGGATAAGGTATTGGTACTATTTTCTAAGATGGAAAATATCTCGCTCTCAATGCCTCAAGAGAATTAGGGGTTTTTTGTACAAAGCCTCGAAAAAGGTGATTAAGGGATAAGGCTATCTGAGCGGTTTCTACGATTTTTTTCTAGGGTGGCAAAATAAGCTAGACTCCTAAGTGTAGATTCACAGTTAACTGGATTATTGAACTGAGCGTAATAAAACAACGGTTTTGAGAGAGGTTGACCCATGGGTAGGAAATGGTATTGGACACGGCGGGACATGGAAAGGGACGTACCTATCTCGCGAGATATCCATCGCCCTTACCGTGTCTAATACCGTGTCTCGTCACTGGTTTGTAGCATAAGTACGGTTTGCTAATTATGGTTTATTAGATGAATCTATAACTATTATAAGTGATTACAACCAATGTCTATCTAGTCAATATGACGTAGTCTTATCCTTTGAAGTGCTAGAGCATCTGAGTGATCCATTTGCTGCTATTGGAGATATACACTCCATGCTAAAACCAAATGGCATTGCACTGATCACCGAGGCATTTAGAAAGGTGAATCCTAATCTACCTACCCATCTAGCAGCAAATGCTAAATATGATGGGCTGACACCATTTATGTTTCTAAAGCAAGGCATGTTGTTGTCTTGGTATGATCGCAAAATGGGGGGGAAACCCATGGAATTTTTAAGATTAAACAATAATGTATCATTTATAACTAAACTTCTCAAGTTTATGCATCTGATCAAAGACAAAACTATCAGAGCAGGCTATTTCAAGGCTATCAGGCTAAATTACCATAATGCTGTCAAGCAATTTATCAAAAAATGTATAGGTAAATAGGTTTTAATAAAGTATTTTTATACCTGTATACCTGTATATAGGTATAACATAAACCACAGTTAAATCTAGGTCATAATGATACTATAATATAAAAAATATCAAATAATTTTTATTAAACATAAATAATATATGATGAGATATGTTATATGAATAAAATCATCAAAACCAGGTTGATACTTCCACCAAATTGGTTAAAATTACTGATTATCTTTTTATTGATATTAGGGGTATTTTTTAGATTTTGTAATCTTGAAACAAGAGCTTATTGGCATGATGAGACTTACACCTTACTAAGAATTTCTGGTTATACGGTACCGGAGGTAATTCAACAAGTATTTACGGGTCACATAATTGGAGTTGAAGAACTAAGACAGTATCAAAGTGTTAATCATGAAAAAAAATTTTTTGACACTCTCAATGGGCTGGTAACAGAAGATCAACATCATCCGCCCATCTACTTTTTAATAGCACGGTTTTGGTTTCAGTGGTTAGGGGATTCTGTAAGCATCAACAGAAGCTTACCTGTCTTAATCAGCCTGTTGGCACTCCCTTGTATCTACTGGCTTTGTCTGGAACTTTTTAAGTCCTATTTGACAGCATGGATAGCGATGGGATTAGTAGCTATCTCTCCTTTCCATGTGTACTATGCACAAGAAATACGGGAGTACGGTTTGTGGGCAGTTACGACTTTACTAATGAGCGTGTCACTGCTGCGGGCAATGAGGTTAGGAACAAAATCTGCATGGGTGATTTATACAGTAACTACAATACTATCGCTCTATTCTGCTGTATTTTCTGTCTTTGTCTTATTTGGTCATGGAATTTACGTGGCTGTCAATGAGGGATTTCGGCTAAGTCAGAAAGCTGTTGCTTACTTATTAACATCATTTGTTTCAGTTGTGGCGTTCTCGCCCTGGCTTCTGGTGATTTTGACCCATCTGGACAAACTAAAGGAAGTAACAGCCTGGATGGATATGTCACTGCCGGTAAACACTTTAGTAAAAAGTTGGATTTTCAATCTTCAATCCGTCTTTTTTAAAACCCAATTTTGGCTTCCAGAATCTCTGAAAACCTTGCTAGCCTTTGCTATGGCAATTCTAGTGGGGTACTCAATTTATGTTCTGTGCCGACACACCCCCAAGCAAATATGGCTATTTGTTGTCACCTTAATCATACCAATTTCACTGAGTCTAGCTCTTCCAGATTTAGTGTCTGGTGGAATACGTTCAACTAACGCTCGTTATTTCGTTCCGTCTTACTTAGGATGCCAACTCGCCGTTGCTTACTTTCTTTCTACTCAGTTCACTTCCACGAAAATAAAATTTTTGCAGCGGAAGCATTTGCGAATAATTACCATAACAATCATGGCAGCAGGAGTTTTGTCTGGTGCTATTCAATCAGTGAGACCTAGTCGCAGTGATAATCAAAAAATCGCGGAGATTATTAATCGAGCAAATATGCCATTAGTAGTTAGCGGTGAAGCCTCCAAAAATGGCGGTGGTACCTTTGGTGACATCATGGAATTGAGTCATTTACTAGATCCCAAGGTCAAACTTCAGCTAGTTATCGAGCCTAACCAACCTACTATTCCTGAGGAATTCCAGGATGTTTTTTTATATAAGACGCCAGAATCATTTAAGCATAAAATTGAGCAAAAATACAGGATAAATTCTGCCTATAAAAAACAACTTTTTTTTATTACAAAAATAAAATAACTTCCAATAATATTGATAATATCTTTATAAAACATATTTAATATATATCCGTTGTTTATGTGATATATCAACAAAATAAACGATAATTGTATTGTTATACAATGGCGATTATAGGTTGCTTATTATGTTCTCTAACTCAGAAGACGATATCGAAATTTCCGTTGTGATTCCTCTTTATAATGAAGAGTCCAACATTGATTACCTGTTTGAACGCCTTACGATAGGGCTAGACAATCTCAACATCAACTATGAGATTGTTTGTATCAACGATGGCAGCAAGGATAACACGCTAAAGTTACTGCTCCAGCACCATTACTCAAATCCTGTAATTAAGGTTATCAATCTATCTCGTAATTTTGGTAAAGAGGCTGCTCTAAGTGCTGGTATCGATTTTGCTAGTGGTGCAGCCATTATACCAATTGATGCAGATCTCCAAGATCCGCCTGAAATCATGGGGGAGATGATTAACAAATGGCGTGAGGGCTACGATGTTGTTTATGCAACACGCCGTTCTCGTCAGGGAGACACTTGGGCTAAGCGTTTTACTGCCAATTTTTTCTACCGAGTGATTGGTCAAATAAGCCATGTGCAAATTCCCTCCAATACTGGAGATTTTCGTTTGCTTGATCGGCGTGTAGTTGATGCTGTCAAGCAAATGCCAGAACGAACCCGTTTTATGAAAGGGATATTTGCTTGGGTTGGTTTTAAGCAAACTTCTATACTCTACGATCGCCCTCCACGTTATGATGGAATCACTAAGTGGAACTATTGGCGACTTTGGAATTTTGCCATTGATGGTATTACATCATTTAGTCTCCTGCCTTTAAAGGTTTGGAGTTATGTCGGTCTCATCCTTTCTATAGCTGGATTCCTCTATGCTGCTTTCCTAATAGTTCGTACGTTACTGTTTGGGATTGATCTTCCTGGCTACGCCTCATTAATGGTAGTCATACTTTTTTTAGGAGGAGTGCAATTGCTGACACTAGGTATAATTGGTGAATACATTGGTCGCATCTTTGAAGAATCGAAACAAAGACCGATTTATCTAGTTCGTGAACTCTACGGTTTACCAAAAACATATTCACTAAATGATCAAGTTATTTCCTCAAAAAAATAAATAATATAAAAATAGGTTATAATTACGGTATTATATATGATATAATTCACTGTTAAATTTACTATTACAGTAGATAAAAATAACTTTTTACCGGAGATAAATGTAATGACTGATTGGATAAGTAGGAGCGTTATTTGATGCTCAACTATAAGCGATTTGTTGTCTTGCTCACATTTGTTTGTCTCTTTGCAACTGCTTTAGTGATGCATTTACTTGGAGGCATTGAGCCAGAGCAACTTCAGTCTTGGCTGAGACAGGCTGGGATCTGGGCACCAGTGATCTATATCATCTTTTATGTTGTAGCGACTGTGTTAATACTCCCTTCAACAGCACTTAATTTAACTGGAGGAGCCATCTTTGGTCCGTGGTTAGGTACACTCTGGACTAGTGTTGCTGCGGTAATTGCCGCAGTGGTATCCTTCGCTTATACCCGCACTGTCGGGCGTAAGCTAGTGGT
>NZ_JAAHGN010000006.1:0-20919 GCF_010672485.1 Moorena sp. SIO2C4
TGGAAATTGATCTGATACTGGGCATATTGGCACATCCTTTTAAGGAGTATCTATAGGATTTTTATAAGAGATGTAAACATAGTCGCGCTTGGGAAAGGCAAGAGGCAAGAAAGTAGCCACTGCATCAAGACATATAGGTATTTTTGGTAATGGAAAGAACTGTCATCGTGTGGAGAAACTATTGTGTTGGTGAGACTGATGGGTTACTCGGCTCTGTTGAGGATTCGCAATAGCTTGCTCTTGGGGTGGAGAAACTATTGTGCTGGTGAGACCGATGGGTTACTCGGCTCTGTTGAGGATTCGCAATAGCTTGCTCTTGGGGTGGAGAAACTATTGTGCTGGTGAGACTGATGGGTTACTCGGCTCTGTTGAAGATTGGCAACAGCTTGCTCTTGGGACAGACAAAACCGACAAAAAAGACTTTTGAGGTGTCAAAAAATCATTTTTGTGGTATACTACACTTCATTGACCATCGTCCTGGACAGACGATGGGGGATTTTTGTTTGGGTAGAAAGTTCTTCTTACCCCATGATTTTTCTTCCTTTATGTGTTGCTTGGGCAGAAGATTTTTCTTCTCCCAGGTTTTTTTATATCTTCTTCACCATTCTTCTACTACCTCAGTTCGATGTCAGAAGTTGGCTGTTTTTTTGAGGAAACAGGAGACAGGAGACTCAATTACAGCAAGTGATCAGAAGACTCCAGAATTTATGGTGATAATCCAGAATTAACCGCAATTGCTGATCAAACTCTGATTAATGACTAATTAACTGGGAAATAATTTATTCTGATTCCTGAGTTCTAGATCAAGTTGGTTATGGGTCGCTCTGATTAAGTTAGTATTCTTGTACTAACTCGACTAACTATAAGCGATCGCAAATCAGCTTCATGTCCGAATCCATGTCAGAATCCATGTCCCAATCCATGTCCCAATCCCAATGGCAAGTCCTAGCGCCACCGGAAATTCCTCAGTGGTTCATCGAAGCTGTCAAATCCCATACTAAGGGCTATTCGGGAGATTATGCTGCTCAACTGCTGTGGCAACGGGGAATACGAGAGGAGAGACAACTAGCTGGTTTCCTCAACCCAGATTTGTATCAACCTACCAGCCCTTTTGATTTTGGACAGGAAATGAAATGGGCAGTAAAACGCCTACTCCAAGCCCGTGAGGCTGGGGCAAAGGTTGCCATATGGGGGGACTTTGATGCTGATGGAATCACGGCTACTAGTGTCCTATGGGAAGGACTGGGACAATTTTTCTGGCAGCACCAACAGCTAAGTTACTACATTCCCAATCGCCTGACGGAATCCCATGGTTTGAATTGTCCAGGAATTGACCAACTGAACGCTTCTGGGGTGAAACTTATCGTTACCTGCGATACTGGCAGCACGAATCTGAGGGAAATTGATTATGCTCACCAGTTGGGAATGGATGTGATTATCACTGACCACCATACTCTACCAGATGACCGTCCGCCAGTAGTTTCTATGATCAATTCTCGCTATTTTGCTGAAACTCACCCTTTATTTCATTTGTCTGGGGTGGCGGTGGCGTATAAGTTAGTGGAAGCGATGTATCAGGTTTTACCTAATATTCCCCAACAACGGTTAGAGGGGTTGCTGGATTTGGTGGCAATTGGTCTAATTGCGGATTTAGTGGAATTATCTGGAGATTGTCGTTACCTGGCACAACGGGGAATTGAACAACTGAAGCAGCAACTGAAAACTCGCTCTCGTCCTGGTATAGCGCGATTGTTACAGTTGTGTAAACGCAGTGGCGATCGCCCGACGGATATTTCTTTTGGACTTGGCCCGAGAATTAATGCTGTAAGTCGGATTCAAGGGGATGCTTCATTTTGTGTTGAGTTACTGACTAGTAAGGATGAGAAACGTTGTGAGCAACTGGCTTTAGAGACGGAACTAGCTAATACCCGCCGTATGTCTTTACAAAAAGATATTACTAAGCAAGTTAAGGATAAACTTGCCCAACTTGATCTGTCTACTACTAATGTGATTGTCCTAGAAGATCCCCAATGGCCAGTTGGTGTTTTAGGCTTAGTGGCAGGTCAAATTGCTCAGGAATATGGACGCCCGACGATTTTGTTAAGTACAGTTTTATTAAGTACTGAAAGTAGCGATAGAGAAAGCAAACTGGTAGAAGCAGGTTTAGAGGATAAACACTCCTATAGTATAGCACGGGGTTCGGCTCGTTCTGTTAATAATATTGATCTTTATGAATTAGTCAATTCCCAAGCTCATTTGTTGCATCGCTTCGGAGGTCATCCTTTTGCGGCTGGGTTGAGTTTGCCAGTGGATAATATTCCTTTATTTAGGGAAGCGATTAACCAGCAGTTGGCACAAAAACTAGGGACGACGGGTGCTTTGATGATGCCAGCCATGGAAGCGGATTTGGTGGTTAAGGTTGCTGAGTTGGGGAAAGCACTATTTGATGAATTGAAACATCTGGAACCTTGTGGGATGGGTAATCCTGTGCCAAAATTGCTGATTAAAAACTGTTGGTTTGAACAGGTTTTGAATCGTAACTCTAAGGATTTGAGAGGGCGAAAAGTACAGTATATCAAAACTAAATTTGAAATTTGGGATGACTCTACGAGTATGGGTTTTCCTGGAATTTGGTGGGGACATTATCAGGATGAAGTCCCTAAAGTTAGATGTAATGCTGTTGTGGAATTAGACTATAATAATTATGAAAAACGTCCAGAAGTGCGCCTCGTTGCTGTGCAACCTTGCCAAGAAAAAGATTTTTTCCAGTCTTGTTTACAGGTCTCTAATCAGCTGGATTGGATTTTAGATTGGCGGGGAGAAGAGTTACAGGTTGGCCAGTTGAAGGTTGAATGTTCTCAAGAGTTGAAAGTTGGCCAGTTGAAGGTTGAATGTTCTCAAGAGTTGAAAGTTGGCAGGTTGAAGGTTGTTCGCGAACAACCAGATCACCTTCAACCAGATCACCTTGGCCAAAAGGCCACGCTACGCGAACAACCAGATCACCTTCAACCAGATCACCTTGGCCAAAAGGCCACGCTACGCGAACAACCAGATCACCTTCAACCAAATAACCTTGGCCAAAAGGCCACGCTACGCGAACAACCAGATCACCTTCAACCAAATAACCTTGGCCAAAAGGCCACGCTACGCGAACAACCAGATCACCTTGGCCAAAAGGCCACGCTACGCGAACAACCAGATCACCTTGGCCAAAAGGCCACGCTACGCGAACAACCAGACAACCTTGGCCAAAAGGCCACGCTACGCGAACAACCAGATCACCTTCAACCAGATCACCTTCAACCAGATCACCTTCAACCAGATCACCTTGGCCAAAAGGCCACGCTACGCGAACAACCAGATCACCTTCAACCTCCTAACCTTGGCCAAAAGGCCACGCTACGCGAACAACCAGATCACCTTCAAGGTTTAACTCCTCTAATGGTTTATGAGTGTCCGACGAGTTGGGATGAGTTACAAGTATGGTGTAGGAGAGCAATACAGGCAGAACGACAATTAGCGATCGCATATCCACGGCCTAAACAACTATCTGCCCAAGACACCTGGAAAAAGTTGCTAGGAATTGCTAAGTTCCTCAGTCGCACGGGTCAATGGGCTACTTTGGTGCAATTGCAGGAGAAGTTGGATTTAAGCGATCGCACTGTTGAGTTAGGACTGAATGCTCTATCAGTGATTGGTTTTGAGGTTTCTTACCAGGACTCGGGGGTACAAATAAGCTGGCATGGGAGGGAGTGGTCTTCCGATTGGCCGTTGGCCACGCTACGCGAGCGGACGAATGTTGCTGGGAATGATGCGATTGCGCTACGCGCAATCGCAATATTTTTTGCTGCCATTGAGGAAGAACAGTTCCGACTTCAGTATTTTTACCAGGTGCCTCTGTCTACCATTACTGGATATAGCATGGTTGGTATCAAACAAGATTAGACGTAAGCATTCAGCAATCAGCAATCAGCAGTCAGCAGTCAGCCTTGGCCTTTGGCCACGCTACGGGAATGGCCACGCTATGGGAATGGCTGATCGCTGATCCCTGATCCCTGAGGGCTGATCGCTGATCGCTGATCCCTGATCGCTGATCCCTGATCCCTGATCCCTGAGGGCTGATCCCTGAGGGCTGATCGCTGATCGCTGATAACTGATAGCTGATAGCTAAATGCTTACAATCTGTGACACCTGCTAAACAGTCCACTAAGAAAACACAGACATTCAATTAATTGATACAACCGACTCTCTTTTAAAGAGTATCAACTAATTAAGCCGTCTAAAACTAAGCCAAATTTTTTATAGTTATATCCGGATTAGCCAGATTCAAGTCATCTCAAGGCTTTCAAGTATTTAGATTTTTTTTTAGAACCTGAGGAACCTTTTGTTTATTCCCAACGACTTGTAGAGAAAGGAACAAAAAATTAACGAATTTGAGGAAATAAACAATGCAAGGTTTACTGAAATCTATTTTCACCATTTCTACTTTGGCCGCTACAACAATTGCTCCCGTTTTACTAGGAAATAGTATGGCTTCAGCTAATCCAGGAGCAGATGATCTCAGCGTCAAAGGTACAGATGCTAGCTACATTGGCGTTGGTCTGGCCGCCGGTGTAACTAGTGATGGACAAGGGAATGACCAAAATATTGGTGGTAATATTACAACTCGTCTGACAACTTCAAAGCTTCCCGTTTCTCTACGTGGTGATGTTATTTTCAATGATGATAATACCGCGATTATTCCTAGTGTTTCTTTTGACCTAGGCGTAGCCAAAAATACTAATGTTTTTGCTAGTGTTGGTTACTCTTTTGTGGAAGATGACGGAGACAATACACCCATAGGTAATCAAGATGCTTGGGTGCTTGGCTTGGGTGCTGAAAGCCAAATTGCTAAGGATGTTTTGGTTTACGGTAATACTAAGGTAGGTCTTAACGCTTACGAAAATAGTTCAGGTGAGTCTGTCAGTGTTCAATTGGGTGCAGGCTATCGTTTCTAAACTTAGTATGTCCATTGTCAAAGGGAAAGGATGAAGGATGAAGGATGAAGGATGAAGGATGAAGGATGAAGGATGAAGTATAAAGGATGAAGTATAAAGTGTCAAATACTTCAACTGAGGTGACAACAATCCTCTTGTGCATCTACTCGCTTGAGCGAATCTACTCGCTTCAACCTTCCTTCAACTCTTCCCTTTCCTCTTTCCCGGTATCTGCTTCAATCACACTGAGTGGGTTTAGATAAATTTTAGGATTTATAAAGTTATCGATCCAATGGGCAACGGTAGTATTAGGATCTAATCATTAACCGTAATCCCGAGCGATTTATCGGGAATTATACTTATTCATCTTTTTAGATCCGTCGAACCAATGGTTGTATCTCAGACTCCTAAAGCCCGCAAACCCTCTAAGATTGAAGGAATTAAAGAACGCAGTAACTTCTTGCGTGAGCCGGTGGCAACTGAATTGCTACAGGATACTACTCATTTTACAGAAGACGCTATTCAAGTTCTTAAGTTTCACGGGTCTTACCAGCAAGACAACCGAGATAACCGGGTCAAGGGTCAGGAAAAAGACTATCAGTTCATGCTGCGCACTCGAAATCCTGGAGGATTTATTCCACCAGAGCTTTATCTGACTCTAGAGCAGTTGTCAGAAGAGTATGGTAACCATACCCTACGAGTAACTACCCGTCAGGGTTTTCAGATTCATGGCATTCTCAAAAAGAATTTGAAAGCGACAATTGCGGCAATTGTCCGCAATATGGGGTCAACCTTGGGTGCTTGTGGAGACCTCAACCGCAATGTTATGGCTGCACCAGCACCATATAAAAATCGACCAGAGTATCAGTATGCTTGGGAGTATGCTGATCGGATTGCTGACTTACTTACCCCTCAAACCGGTGCCTATTACGAGATTTGGCTGGATGGGGAAAAGGTAATTAGTGCTGAGGAAGCTCCGGAGGTGAAAGCAGCACGGCAGCGCAATGGTAATGGTACTATTTTCCAGGACAAAGAGGAACCAATCTACGGGGAACACTATATGCCCCGGAAGTTTAAGTGTTCCGTAACGGTTCCCGGGGATAACTCGATTGATATCTATACCCAAGATGTGGGGTTGGTGGTAATTACCAACGACCAGGGAGAACTGGAGGGATTTAATGTTCTGGCTGGTGGGGGTATGGGTCGTACCCACAATAAGGAAGAAACCTTTGCTCGTCTAGCTGACCACATCTGCTATGTGGAGAAAGAGGATATCTACGACTTGGTTAAGGCAATTGTGGCAACTCAACGGGATTATGGCGATCGCGTAAACCGCCGTCATGCCAGAATGAAGTACCTAATCAATGATTGGGGTGTCGAGAGGTTTCGGGAAAAAGTAGAAAGCTACTTCGGTAAAACCCTGGCACCGTTTAAGCCCTTACCCCCATTTAAGTACGAAGATTATTTGGGTTGGAACGAACAAGGAGACGGAAAGCTATTCCTGGGGATATCGATTGAGAATGGTCGGGTCAAAGATGAAGGGGATTTCCGACTCAAAACAGCTCTGCGGGAAATTACTGAGAAATTTGCCCTACCGATGCGGCTGACTGCTAACCACAATATAATTCTCTATGAGATTGACCCCACCCACCAGCAAACCCTGAATCAGATTCTCGAACAGCACGGTATTCAAGTTACTCCAGAAGGAATTGAACCGTTAGTGCGCTACTCCATGGCTTGTCCAGCTTTACCTACTTGTGGTTTAGCGATTACCGAATCAGAACGGGCGCTCCCTGGCATGGTTGAGCGGATTCGGTTACTGCTGGACAAATTGGGGTTAGAGAAGGAATATTTTGTGATCCGAATGACCGGTTGTCCCAATGGCTGTGCTAGACCGTATATCGCAGAGTTGGGATTTGTCGGTAGTGCACCAAAGGCTTATCAAGTGTGGCTGGGAGCTTCACCAGATCAAACTCGGTTATCACGAGCCTATGTCCAGAAAATGCCAGAAAGTGAGCTGGAATCTTTCTTTGAACCAATTTTTGTGCAGTTTCGGCAAGAGCGCAAACCAGAAGAGAGTTTTGGGGATTTTTGCGATCGCATTGGCTTTGATGCCCTTCGGGAATTTTCTGCTAACTATGAGCTAGGTAGCGGTATAGTTAATCCAGATGCCAAGCTAGCAAGTAAGAAATCCTCAGCTAAGAAATCTTCTACTGCTAAAAATCGCCGTCGAATTAGCATTCCCGAAGAAGTCCATGCTCGTCTTAAGGAAGCTGCTGCTAACCAAGGGAAAAGTATGACGGAGTTGGCAGCAGAGGCTCTGAAAGCTTATTTGCCATAACTAGGTTAGCAGGTTTAAGGCTGTCTGTCAGAATGTAGAATGCATAATTTAGAATGTAGAATGTAGAATGTAGAATGCATAATTTAGAATGTAGAATGTAGAATGCAGAATGCAGAATGTAGAATGCAGAATGTAGAATGTAGAATGTAGAATGTAAGCAGGTACACAAAATTAATTACACATTTCAAAAAACTCAAAGGCTTACAATGTAAGGGTTACAGAGATGGCGAGTAGGTAATTAATCCTGCGATCGGTGCTTATAATTCTAAATTCTAAATTCTAAATTCTAAATTCTAAATTCTAAATTCTAAATTCTAAATTCTAAATTCTAAATTCTGAATTCTAATAAATTCTAAATTCTAAATTCTAAATAGTTAGGGATGATATGAATTGGTAGCAAGAGCAGTAGATACTTGTTGGATTAGAGCTTCTTGGGTAGAGGAGTTATCTAAAACTAGATCAGCAAGTTCTATTTTTTGCTGGAGGGGGAGTTGGCTGTTGATCCGGGCTTGAGCTTGTTCTTTAGAGATGCGATCGCGTTTCTGGATCCGTCTGAGCTGTTGTTCTGGTGAGCAGCTGACTACCCAGATTTCTGTCACTAAGTCTGTCATCTTAGCTTCAAATAGTAGAGGGATGACTAATATCACTGTCGGAGCAACTAGCGATGCAGCGCGGTCTTGGGGGTTTCCCCCACTCGCTATTGCATCAAGAAAGGTATCGAGTTCAGATCGGAAGCGATCGCGTACATAAGGATGGATTTGTTGCTCTAACCACTGTCGCTCAGTTGGGTTACTAAAAATTATCTCTCCTAAGCGTTTACGGTTCAGGGTACTGTCACTGTGCTGCACTTGTAAACCGTAGCGCTGATAAATCTGTTTCAGGATTGGTGAATCTGGTTGTACTGCTTCTCTGGCATAGATATCCGCATCTAAAATTGGTAGCCTGTAGGTATCAGCCAGGTAATTCGATACGGTGGTTTTTCCCGTAGCGATACCACCGGTTAGACCAATGATGCGTTTTTGATTCATGGGCGTTAAGTGTAGAATCAGTGGTTAGATCAGGGATGCGATCGCACCTGTTGGTCACAAATCCGTGCTACCAGGTGGTGGGTTACCACCCAATTCCCTTCCCCTAACTTACCCTAAAGTAGCTGAGGGCTGATATCAGATCAGGATGATTACCCTTAATCAAAATCTCCCCCATCTCCCACACTCCCCGCGCCCGGGCCCCACACTCCCTTACAAGGGTATGTTTTTAAGATTCATCCAGGGGCAGGAGGAAAATCGGGACTAAATCTGCCTGTAGGTAAAGGCATGCCCTTAATCGCAGATGCCAAAATTATTAAAAATCCTCGTCTGAAACAACTTAAAAATCGAGTAGAATTAGTTTTTGGCAATAAAATTTGCTTTTCATGGATGCTCGGATTTTCCTTGGTCTCGGCGGAGGAGCTCATTTGCTCCAAAGGAGGTAAGCTACTTGCTGGCAAATTAGCTTCGGCCTCTCCACCAATACTGACTAAAAATAAAGTAGCAACAGCAATGGCTAACCAGAGACGTTCTGCGCGTTGAGGGTCATTCATTTTAGTGTGATGCCAACCAAAACCACCTCGTTTGATATCCTTGAAAAGACATTCAATCCAACTGCGCATACCATACCAACAAATTTGTGCTTGTTGAGGACTCAAATCTGTTACTATTAGCCAAGGATCGGCATACCCACAATCCCATTGAGCTAAAAGAGTGCAAGACAGACTGTTGGTTTTAAAACAAGTTACCTTTCCACTCCAAGATTGCCCCACTTGAGTAATTAATCCTGAAAGAGGAACAAATTGTTCCTGTGGTGAGGATTGATAATATCCTTGATGGTTAATACGCATAAATGGATGCCAACCCAATTGTTCAATCGCTTCATACAACCAATCAGCGTATAAACCTCTGTCTGTAGTGACAATCACCAACCAGTCCGAAGGAACACCCTCTTGAAGAGAATCTAAGAGTTTGAGCCAGTAGGGTTTCCAACTGCCTTTTTCGTTTGCTCTGAGTATTTTCCAAGCTACAGGGATTCCACAACCTCGATAAACCACACTAATAACTAATAAAGTAAAACGCTGACCTAATGTAGAAGCATCCGCAGCTAATACTAAACTTTTTTCCTCTGATGACCACCAACTTAATATCCAGCTTAACAATGGTACAAAGCTATTTTCGACCTGGATTTCCCTTCGTTTTCTTCCGTTTTTATCCACCCTACCATTGTACCACTGCCTTAATCTTTCTCGGATCGTGTTCTCTGGTTGCTCTAGAATTTCCCCCAAAAACACAACCGCAGTAGATAAACCACAATGATGAGTCATGGCAATCGCAAAGCTCCACATTCCTAATACTACTGCTTGTGGTTTACTTAAATGAGGCATTTTTTTGATAACCACCCGTAACCATTGTTGATAAGCAATTGGACGATTTTTGTTCACAGGGAATTGCTCTAACTCGGCGTTAATGCACAATAGTTATTTTACTGTTATCAAACACATTTGATAAATTTCCTGTTTCTGACTACTATTTAATTTAGGGAGCTCCGTCCCGGGCGCTGGTAAGTCATGGTGCCGCCAGTAGAAAACCACCTGGGTAACGCCAGTCTACAAAATGAATTTCAGTACTCCAACAGTTGCTCTGTGTTACTATCCCCAAAGTTTCCAAGTCAATAGTTCCCCGACCATTACACATAATTTTCAAGTTGGTACAATATCTCAGCCCCTGACGCTTCGGGGATGGCCACTACCAACAGTAGTCAGAAACACATTTTTCCAAGAAATATCAAATCCTTTCTGAGGTTTGGGTTTCAAAATGTGTTTCTTAATAGCTATCGCCCCATCAGGGGATAGCTATTAAGAAGAAGTAGTCACTTAATGATTTTTTTTTAATACTCAAATCCTTGCTGGGGTTTGGGTTTCAAAATGTATTTCTGTTGAATAATACCTAGGCGAATGCCGAAATCTTAAAAACATACCCTTGAAAGCCCCACACTCCCCACACTTCCCGCGCCCGGGCCCCTAGATTATGGGTATTCAACCGGACTTGATATGAGTGGGTCAGTTTTGAGTGGTTCAGTTTTCTTGTCTAAATCTCATCTAACTTTCATTTATTAGTTAGGGCGATTTCAGGATGGTAGTTCATTATAATAATTAAGCAACTAAAACAATGATTCAATTCATTTTTTATTACTAGGAGGAAGTGTTATGAAACGTCTAATTGTTGGTGGTTTATCCGTATTGTTAATGGCAGCAGCAACTCCGGCTGTGCAAGCAGAAACAACTGTTGTTAAACACAACTCTTTAAACAATGCTCTGCTCAGTCAACGAATAGCCTCTACTATCGCCACAGGAAGCTTTATCACCGTTGATAGAGGGCATCGCACTCAAGGAAATGCCAAGATTGTCAATGAAAATGGTAAACGCTATCTAGAATTCGATCAATCCTTTAAAACTGGTAGTGGCCCCGATGTGAATGTAGTCCTGTATCGGAACAGCAGTGTACCTCGTAAAATTCAACCACGAGACTATGTAACCCTTGCCCGACTCAAGCAATTCAGTGGTGCTCAACGCTATGCTATTCCTGACGACTGGAATCTTGATGAATTTGGCTCTGTAGCAATTTGGTGTCGTCGGTTTAACATCACCTTTGGTTACGCTTCCCTATAAAAGAGGTACTTTCGTCCTGGGTTAATGGGAGTAGGGAGTCGGGAGTCGGGATGCAGTACGGTCAAAGGGAGCTAGTTGCTCATCGCTTCATCCGTTCCGTCGCAAGGTAGCCAGCTCCTGATCTTCCCCTACACCCTACACCCGGTCACCCCACACCCAATTACCTATTACCTATTACCTATTACCTATTACCTATTACCTATTACCTATTACCTATTACCTATTACCTATTACCTATTACCTATTACCTATTACCTATTACCTAAAATCCCGAAATTTTGTACCTCATAGCTATGAGAAGTGCTATAAATAATAGTAATACTGGCTAGTTGCTGTTAGGATTTTGCGCTCCAATTAATTTTAACAGAGTACTAGTTTTGGCGACGATAAAGACTTTAAAAAAGACCTAGTTTTGATAAAAAAAATATTTTTTGTTTCTTTATAAGAATCGACAATTCCTTGTCTGTTTCTTTACAGTCCATGTGGCAAGACAGTACCAGTTAGAAGAGACATAGGGACTGCGGACATGAAAGCATTATCACTGGAAAGTGTTACGGCAGCATCTAATCTACCCAAGGAGTCACCTCCTCAGGAGTATCGGAGTGAGTACCCCTTCCGGACACTACTTTATCTCTACCGCCAAGACCTAGGTAAAATCGGACTGTCGATGGCGGTGTATGTGATCAAACACAGTCCGGAATGGATCAGACCATTGGTGATTGCTAATGTAATTGATATTATTGCCAACCCAAGCACTCACCCACTGTCGGAGTTATGGATTAATGGGGCTATCTTAGGGATTTCTATACTGCAAAATATCCCCACCCATTACTTACACATCCGGTTTATGAGTCTGGCGACTCGCAACATGGAGTCGAATCTGCGCTCAGTAATCACCCAGCAGCTGCAACTGCTTTCGATTGGGTTCTACAAAAATAACAGCAAGGGAGCACTACAAACCAAACTCTTGCGGGATGTGGAACAAATTCAAGGGTTGGCAACAACCCTGTTCCAGTTTGTCCCTTCTGCTGTGCTAACTATCTTAGTAGCAATTTTCGCTACTGCTATTCGTGCTCCTTGGTTCCTGCTGTTCTTCGTGGGAACTGTCCCAGCCGCTGTGATTCTGATCTCGATACTCAGACGACCGATTCGCGATCGCAATTCTGCTTTCCGGCAACAACTAGAAGAAATGGCAGCTAGCTTAATCGAGATGATTCAGCTAATCCCAGTCACACGAGCTCATGGTGCTCAACAGACTGAGATGGAACGGATTGATGCCAAGTTAGTGACGGTGAAAGAGGCAGCGGTGCGACTTGACTCGATTAACGCCATCACTGATTCCTCTTCTTGGGTAACCCTACGGTTATTCAGTCTCGTTTGCTTGATCACCTCAGCCTGGTTAGTCTATACCAAGCAATGGGCAATCACAGTGGGGGATGTGGTGTTACTGACCGGCTATTTTGATTCCCTAACTAACTCGATAGTGCAAATTCTAGCGGTATTGCCACAGATTGGCAAAGGTTTTGAATCCATTCGCTCAGTAGGTGAAATTATGGAGTGTCCTGACCTAGAGCGCAATCCTGGTAAGATAGCTCTGCAACAGGTGCGTGGTGAATTCACCTTTGACTCCGTTAGTTATCAGTATCCCGATACGGAACAGTTTGCCATTCAAGACTTTTGTCTACAGGTCAATCCTGGGGAAACCATTGCCATCGTCGGACCATCCGGAGCCGGAAAATCGACGTTATTAAGTCTGATTATTGGTTTCATGGCTCCCACAACCGGAAGAGTTTTACTAGATGGTACAGATATGAGTAGCCTCGACCTACAGACCTATCGGAAATTCCTATCAGTGGTTTCCCAGGAGACTATCTTATTTGAAGGTACGGTGCGAGAGAATATTGTATATGGCAGTGAACAATTGGATGAAGAACAGTTAATCAAGGCGATTCAGGATGCCAATGCTTTAGAATTTATTCAGGAATTGCCCTCGGGACTTGATACTCTAATTGGGGAAAATGGGGCAAAACTTTCTGGTGGTCAACGGCAACGATTAGCGATTGCTCGTGCTTTAATTCGTAATCCACGGGTGTTAGTTCTCGATGAAGCAACATCGTCTCTAGATACTGCTTCGGAAGCTTTGATTCAGGACGCTTTGGAACACTTGATGGAAAACCGCACAACGTTTGTAGTAGCTCATCGCCTGTCAACGATTCGGAAGGCTGACCGGATTGTAGTTATGGAACGAGGGCATATTGTAGAAGTTGGCAATCACCCTCAACTGCTGGCTAAAGATGGAACCTATACACAGTTACATTCATTACAGATATAGCAGTTATGGCGCTACGCGCAAGTCAGAAGTCAGAAGTCAGAAGTCAGAAGTCAGAAGTCAGCTATGACTAAGTTTCGGAGTTTAGGAATGTCCTGACCTTCATGTGTAATGCTATATCAATGGGGTGAGGTATAGAATTATGGGTTTTAGGGAGTAGGGAGTAGGGAGTAGGGAACAGGATAAAAATTATGTGTACCTCATAGCTATGAGAAATGCTATATCACTGAGGGAAATCACCGAACTGTTCTCGATAACGAGCTAACAATGACTCCATTTGAGCTAATTGCTCCTGAGCTTGTTGCTTTTGCTGACATTCTTGTTCGGCTCGTTGCTTTTCGAGTTCGGCTGCTTCAGTAGGGGCAGGAACTAGTTGTCCTTCTGGAGTAAACCAACGTAATTTTGAGTCATAAATTCCCAAATATAGTGCCAACTGTTGACTCCACAACCAACCTTCTTGATTAGGCTCAAGTTCGAGATAACAACCATCTACCAAGTGGAAGCCCTTTAATTCCAGGGTGTTGGGGTCAAACCAGAAATAGTCGGGAGTACGGAATGTATCCTGGTAGATTTGCTTCTTTAATCCTCGGTCCGTATCTGCTGTGGTAGGGGAAATAATTTCTACAATCACATTCGGATACTTCCCCTCTTCTTGCCACACTACCCAACTGTTCCGAGGTTTGCGCTCAGTTCCCAGCACCACAAAAAAGTCAGGCCCACGAAATTCTTCAGACTTACGTTGTCGAGGACTGTAATAAATAGTCAGATTTCCCGAGACATAGAAATCATCACGCTCATCCCACAACCACTCTAGGCATTGGATGAGTAGGGTCATTTGTAGTCGATGTAGATCAGTTTCCAAAGGTGGTTCGTCACTGAATAAATCCCTAGGGGGAAATATAACATCTTCCGGTACAGTTGTTGCCTTTTCTGTTGGCGTTTCTGTTGCCGTTTTTAATTCTTGAGTCAAAGACATGGCGGCTAGGGTACAATAAGTAGGTGGTACTTATTAGTCTATAGCCATTTAATTTTTTTGTGCACCATTTTTATAATTAACTGATCTGCCAATCGCTAGATCTAGTCAAGTAATATCTGAACAAATTTGAAAAATTATCAATCTCTGATCGCAACCATTCAGATAATAAATGTTCACAGCGTTTTTCATAACTATCAGGTACACCTGTTTCCTTTGCTATAGCTGATAGCTGATAGCTGATAATTTAGCATTCACTTTTTTTTATACTAAAATTACCCCCGGAAAAAAAATTTATAAAAACCCTTGACAATTAAAATTATAATCATTACAATAATCATTGTAAGCGATGCAGCGCGGTCTTGGGGGTTTCCCCCATGAGCGACTGCATCAAGACAACGAAATTTAGTTTTTTAGCCATGTCTACAGAATTTATTCCGAATCACAACAATAATCCCAAGAAACAACGTATTAAGTACATTAAGGGCTCTCCTGAAGCAGTAACCAAAACTATTTACGGCCTTTGCGCACTCGGGTATGGGTCGGTTTCCGACTGGAGCCCTTTGCAACCGACGGGCATTCCGGGGCAAGTAATTAGTTTTGCAACCAAGTATCAAACTTGGCGTTAATAGGTTAAATTTATGGGGGGGTTTCCCCCCCGGTCTGGTCCGGTAGGATCACATCCGGATTGATTCGGAAACTGATAGACAAGACAATTGCGTTTACAGTATTGAAATAGCCGTGGATAGTATTTCTACGGCTATTTTTTTTTGTAAGCTATCAGCTTAAGCGCTACGCGCACGCTACGCGAACAGCTATCAGCTATCAGCTATCAGCTTAAGCGCTACGCGCACGCTACGCGAACAGCTATCAGCTATCAGCTATCAGCTTAAGCGCTACGCGCACGCTACGCGAACAGCTATCAGCTATCAGCTTATGATTGGGGCTACACCTATGGTGGGCAGTGCCTAGTAACGGGCTTTGTCAGCTGATTTGTATCAAGCACTGCCCACCCTACATGAACTAAAATCAATTAAATTGATCGTAATGACCACCTATTGCAAAAATATAAACATAGTTATCATCAAATTTGTAAATAAGGCGATCTTTTTGAGAAATTATTCTTGACCACAACCCCGATAAATTATGTTTTAACGGTTCAGGTTTTCCCATTCCTTTAGCGGGATCGTCTCTCAGCATTTCTTTGATGATTTTACAAAGGGTTTGATGGAGTTTTTTGTCTTTTTTACGAAGTTCTTCGTAATTTTACCAAGTTTTGCCCTCAAATACTAAGGATATCATCTAGTTCTTCCTGATTGGGAGAGTAGCCTTTATTTTGGGTATGGGTAGCTTGAGAATGGTTAATCTGTTCCATTAAATGGCTATTTTGTAATACATACAAGGTTTCTTGTTGTTGTTCCAAATCTTCGGCACTAATAATAATAAAGTATCCCTGATTGGGATCGGTTATTTTGAGGGTAGTATGGTGATTGATGACTTGTTTAATAAAGTCTTGGATGTTAGTTTTAAATTGCTTGATAGGGATAGAGTTCACTGTTTTTTCCTCATTTATACTTAAGTATAGCAGGTTAATATAGCGGTTTTAAATTAGGTGAGGTAAAAATTTGTTGGTGTTAGGGAGTAGGGAGCAGTAAAGTCAGAAGAGGGAAGAGAGAAAAAATTATGTGTACCTGATTAGGTAACAAAGCGCTATATTTCCTTGAGTTGCTTGTAAGCATTCATATCAAGTCCGGTTGAATATCCATAATAAAAGTTTATCGAAGGCAGCTATGCTGAAGTAAAAGAGTAAGGTTTCAAGGTAATGGTGCGATGCGCTACGCGCAGCCAAAGGCGATTGACCTTAGGTCACGCTTCGCTTCATCGCAACGGTAGAAATCGGTTTCAGCTACAACAACCTATTCCTGGATGTCTTTCTGAAACAGTTTGTAGGTTAATAAACACTGCTTTATTGTGTTTATTAAGAAATATTGCTAGTTTATTGACAAAAACTGCTTATTGTAGTTTTTTACTAAAACTAAACTTCCCTAGTATAGATGCAATCGCTTTTAGCGCAGCAAAGCTGATTGCAAGGGCAGGACGGTAGCAGGGTTGTGAGGGAGCCTATGTGCCATAGCTTATTTATTCACACGTAAATATTTCCGGAATCCTGATTTATTGACTGTAATCTGTACTAAGAAGCGATGCAACATTCACTTCAACATCAAATGAATTGTGATAATTTTTGTTCCCTACTCCTTACTCCCTGTTCCCTTTCGTATATATGATGATCGCTGATGAAAGCTAAAGAAGTTCTGAGACTATATACAGCAGGAGAAAGGGATTTCCGTAGGAAAAATCTTAGAGGTGAGTCATTCCAGGGGGAAGACCTTTCAGGTGCAGATTTTAGTGAAGCTGATATTAGAGGGGCTAATTTTAAGAATGCTATTTTAAGGGAAACTCAGTTCTGTAAGGCGAAGGCCGGATTACAAAAACGGTGGGTAATTGTTCTTCTATTGCTTTCATGGGTAATCTCAGGAGTATCAGGAATTACCAGCGTATTTGGTGGGGAATTAGTAGAGCCAATATTTAGCTCTAACGACGTGGCAGAGCAAGGTTACAGTTGGATGATTTTATTTGTAATAATTGTCTTATTTGCTATTATCATTCGTCAAGGTATCCGAGGATCCTTAGCCGTAGCCTTAGCCTTAGCCGGAATCTTCGCCGGAGCCGGAGCCTTAACCGGAGCCGAAGACTTAGCCGGAGCCCTAGCCTTAGCCGTAGTCGTAGTTTTCGCCGGAGCCATACTCTTCGCCGGAGCCGTAGCCGGAGCCAGAGCCGTAGCCGGAGACGTAGCCGGAGCCGTAACCTTTCAGGTAGCCGTACTTTTAGCCGGAGCCTTAGCCGGAGCCGGAGCCTTAGCTGTAGCTGTAGCTGTAGGTTTACTTGGTACTTATCTGGGCTGGCGTGCTCTAAAAGGGGATCCCCGAGATGCCTCGATTCTGAGTATTGCTATTGATTTGGCTGCTATAAAAGGTACCAGTTTTTACAATGCGGACCTAACCGATGCCGATTTTACGGGAGCCATCCTCAAAAGTACAGATTTAACAAAGGCTACTCTCACTCGTACGTGTTGGCAAAATACTGCTAAGCTTGACCGAGCTAGACTAGGAACAAGCTACCTTCAAGATCAAAAAGTTAGACAATTGCTGATAACTGGAGAGGGACAAGATAAAAACTGGGATGGCCTCGACTTAAGAGGTATTAATTTAAAGGGAGCTAATCTACAAGATGCTAGCTTCATTGGAACAGACTTAAACCGAGCTAACTTAGAAAATGCTAATTTATCCAGAGCTAAGTTAGTTCAAACGTTACTAGAAGGAGCAGATTTAACCGGAGCCACCTTAACGGGAGCGTATATCGAAGATTGGGGAATCAGCAATACTACTAAACTACTTGAAATTGATTGCGATTATATTTTCCTGAAACTACCTAGTAAAAATGATCCAGACCCTAAACGTCGTCCTGCTGACCAAGAGAGAAACTTTGAACCAGGGGAATTTGCTAAATTAGCTCATAAAATTCCTAATACTGTTGATTTAATTTTTAAAGATGGTATCGACTGGCAGACTTTTCTGAAAACTTTTCAGGAGCTTCGAGTGGAAAGCGATACAAGCCATACAGAAGAGCTACCAGTCATACAGACAATGGAAAATAAAGGTGACGGTGCTTTTGTTATTCGTGTCAAAGTCCCTGACAAAGTTGATGAAGCTGAATACGAGCGAAAATTTTGGGCAAAATACAAGCCAATGTTAGAGGCTAAAGATATAGAGATCAAGTTTTTATATGAACAAATCAAAGATAAACGTCAAGAAATCAAAGATAAACGTGAAGAAAATACTGAATTACTAGGAATTGTTAAAACAATGGCAGATAAAGAAACTACTAGAATTGATAATATTGACATGCGTAATCAGTCTAATGCCAAGTTTAACATTGGTGCTAACTATGTCGAAAAAGGTGAATATGTTAGTAGTCAGGAAAGCAATGCTAAGCAAAATAACTACGAAGCACCTGACAAAAATCTAACGGAAGCAGCAGCAGAAATCCAGCAACTTCTGGAGCAACTATCTCAGAGTAATCCCACTAGTACTGAGATTGAGAAGTTAACAGTTGTAGCGAGGGCTGCTGAGGAAATAAAGAATAACCCTACCCTCAAAGCTAAGGTTATCAATGCTCTTAAATCAGGAGGAGTAGAAGCTTTAAAGGAAGCCATAGACCATCCCTTAGTTAACATTTTGATGGCTATGATTGAGGGATGGATAGAGGCTTAGCTATAAAAAACTAAATATAAGGTCAATAAAGCAGATGAGCAAAAATACCTTAACCCAAGAGCAATGCCAAGAATTAATACAACTGCTTTCCAAACGGAAAGATAAGCTGGACGGAAGAATTACCAAAAATAATAGCTTAACCCAAGAGCAATTAGAAGAATTAGTAAAACGGCTTTCCAAACGTAAAAATGAGCTGCATGGAAGAATCCCCATTACAGCGGTGATGGATAGTTTAAGGGACTTAGAACTATCTGATCTACTTCTTGAAAGTGATATTTATGAGGTGTGTGAACCAATGGATAGAGAATCGAAAATCAAGACATGGAAAAACTATTTTAATTTTGCCTTAATACTAATCATTTTGACAGCACCATTATTTACATTTGGAGGGTATAAAATCCGAGAATTTATTGTGGCTAATTTTCCGGAATTAGTAGGAATAACAAGCAATAATAGTGATTTTAATATACAAGTCAATAATCTACAAAATGAACTAAAAAAACTAGAAATCGAAAATGATAAACTAGAGAAAATAAATCAAGAACTAAATGCTAAAATCGAAAACGTTCAACCTCTTGTTGTTCCTTCTCCAGTAATTTCACCAACTCCGACAGTCGCAACCACTATACTTACTCAAAATCCAGCAAAATCAGTTAAACTTGAAGGTATTATATATAAATTTAAAAATTGCCAAAAATCCTTAAATGTAAATTCAAGTACTCAATCCATAAGTTGTGCTATATTAATTACAAGCACTAAAGAAAATGTTCAGTTGCGTTTATATTCCAATCGCACTTCTTCTCAAAGAAGTAGACTATTGGATCAAGGTAAAGAATATGTAGCCACAAAAGTTGAATTTGGTACATACAGTAGTAATCGCATAGGTTATGTAAAAAATAGCTTGATTAAGGATGTACCGATAGAAGCCATTATTGATTTTGATGGAGTTCCACTAGAATTAAACCAGATAGATATCCTGCAATTTACATCCTATTTAGAGAGTTCTTATTACAAAGGTAAACTCAATACTGAATTACGTAATTTGCCGGTTATTCCGGAAAAATAGAAATTATCTAATTTACAAATAGGTTATAGCGGTTTTTAATTAGGTGAGGTACAAATTTTAGGGTTTTAGGGAACAGTGGCGTAGGGTGCGTGATAAGACGGGCTCCCCTTGATTTTCCCCCTGTTGACATCGGTTGAGATAGCCCGGCCCGTAACGCACCACTGGATCAAACTAGAGATCCTTCCCCCTTGCCTCAGCGCAGCCCTATAAATAATTTGTCTGTAGATAACTTAAGGTTAGGAAAAAGATAAGATTTGAGACAATCCCCTCTACGAAACATTACGTTCTGATATTGATCATTTACCAAACAACAGACCGTTACCGTCGGTTGCTTGGGGCTACCAATAAAGTATTTTCCGCCAATACCGAGATAATCCACAATCCAGTATTCTGGAATGCCCAAAGCTTCGTAATCTTCATACTTCCGAGCATAATCATTCTGCCAATTTGTACTAACGACCTCAACCACAAGTTTTACTGTAGTACCCAGAGTTATCACTGGTTCCCTTGCCCAAAGTGGTTCGTTGAGCAATTCTCCTTCATCAAGCACAACCAGATCTGGTCTGAAAGCGTTGAAGGTTTCCAAGGGCTGAATTAAGCAACGGTGTGGGATAAAATAAGGTACATCTAAACGATTTATTTCTACCTTAAGCTTTCGGCTAATCAACGCCACTACTTGCTCGTGGGGGCCAGTTGTTTCTATCTCAATTAGCTCTCCATCAATGAGTTCGTAGCGTTCATCGTCTCCATACTGAGCAATAAATTCTTCTGGACTAATACCGGTTGTGGTTGCTGATAAAATCATAGAGCGGTCTCCTACTAAAACCTTACTGTTATCAACACCTAACTAAAATGTAAGCTATCAGCTTATGCGCTACTTGAGGTGCTTTTGAATAAAACAGGTAAGCATTGCTTTAATCTGAGTTAAGCCACAGCATCGTTCGCACAGCGTGGCCGTTCGCGTAGCGTGGCCAAAAGGCCAAAAGGCCAAGGCCAAAGCCTGTGCCACGGCTGACAGCTGAACACTGACAGCATGAACATTTGGATTGATGCCCAACTGCCTCCAACATTAGCAACAAGCCCTTGGGTGGTGCGTTACGGGACGGGCTATTTCAACACTAGCGCTAGGTTTTAACATGAGGGCAAGCCCGCCCCTAACGCACCCTACGCACTGTTCCCTGTTCCCTGTTCCATGTTCCCTAATAA
>NZ_JAAHGN010000060.1:0-14721 GCF_010672485.1 Moorena sp. SIO2C4
GGAACAGGACTGGGATATTCATCAATAGCTACCAGCAGCCCATAGATATTGTTGGTCATAATTGTCGAAGATTGCCCCTAGGTGAGTGGGAGCATGTCAGTTTTGTTAATTCCTGATTCAGATCCCCCTAAATCCCCCTTAATAAGGGGGACTTTTTAATCTAATTCCGTGCTTAATAAGGGTAACTTTTTCATTTAATTCCGTGCTTAATAAGGGTAACTTTTTAATCTAATTCCCCCCTTGCTTAAGGGGGGTTAGGGGGGATCTATGTACCTAATTACAAAGGTGGCATGCTCCCGGCTGAGTTGGTCAATTCTCGCCCAAGAATATAACTCATCGATTATAAACCTCTATCGGTTTTTCCTGGAGAACGCTCACTAGTAGTTGTATTAGATTCTGGTGCAGTAATTTCTTTAATGTCTTGATTATCTGTTTCGACATTTTCATCACTCGCTCCAGCTTTTACTTCAGTTTTTCCAGGAGTTGTTACTGTTTCCTGAGATTCGGAGCGATCGCCCCCTAAGGGGTTAGTATCGCCAGATGTATTTTCTACTACTTGATCTTCAGAATTTTGATTAGCTTCTGTATTTTCCATAGCCACTTTTTTGCACCCCAATTGTTATGAGACAGGGCAAGGGCAAGACTCAATAAATTATTCTTAAAAATAGTGATAACTAAGCGCAATAGTTATGATAATCAAGGCTTACTCTGGTCATAATCCTTGCCGCATATCACATTTTTGCTTAATTTTTCTTGCGCTTACCCGGCTTTATTATAATAAGCTCTATTTCTAAAATAGCATATTATGAGCTGATTTGTCAAGGAAGCTAGAACCATTGCGCTGCCGTCAGCTATCAGCTATAAGCTATCAGCTATCAGCTATCAGCCGTGAGCTTTAGGCTGACGGCTGAACGCGCACGCGTGGCCAAAGGCATTCCGCTGACGGCTGAACGCGCACGCGTGCGCTTCGCGCATATGCTTACCTTACTCTTTCTCTACTGCACCTAAAGCTTTTAACGTGTTTTTCTGAGGTTTGGTTAAACCAATGGCGTTTTTAATATTCATCCCTTCATAGGGTCGATCAATTCTCAGGGTTTTTATACAGTCACCGGTGTCAAGATTCCAAAGTTTAATGGTTTCATCTTCGCTGCTACTCACTAACACAGGACGATTAGGACTAAAGGCAATTGACCGGACTGCTTTGTGGTGTCCCTGAAATAGTTTAAGAACAGTACCTGTAGTGATATCCCAAAGTTGAACAGTCTGGTCATCACTGCCACTGGCTAAAGTCTTGCCATCTGGACTAAAGGCAATGGTTCTGACTCGAGATGTGTGACCGGATAAGGTTTGTAGACATTGCCCCGTCTCAACATCCCACAGTTTAATCGTCTGGTCTCCACTGGCACTCGCCAGCAGATTTCCACTGGGACTGAACACAACCGATAAAACCCAATCCCCGTGACCTGGCAATGTTTGTAGACAGCTTCCCGTACTGACATCCCAAAGTTTGATAGTGTTGTCATGGCTACCACTGGCTAGGATTTTACCGCAGGGACTGAAACTAATAGTTTTGACATGGTGAAGATGCCCTTCTAAGGTGTGCAGACATTCTCCGGTATGCCAATCCCAAAGCTTTACGGTTTGGTCACGACTGCCACTGGCTAAAATTTCTCCCTCTGGACTGAAGCTGACCGAATGCACCCAACTATCGTGTCCCCACAGGGTTTGCAAACACTCTCCTGTATTTGCATCCCAAAGTTTGATAGTTGTGTCGTCACTGCTACTGGCCAGAATCTGATCGTCTTTGGGAGCAAAGGTAACGGATGAGACCAGATTAGTATGTCCTGACAAGATTTGTAGACATTGCCCCGTCTCAATATCCCACAATCTTACCCGTTGGTCTTCGCTGCTACTGGCCAACATTTCACCATCTGGACTAATAGCAACGGATAAGATCCAATTACTATACCCCTCCACTGTTCTTAAACATTGTCCTGTGTGGATATCCCATAACTTCATGGTTTGGTTTTCACTCACACTCAGCAAGGTTTGACCATCGGGATTAACAGCAACCAACCAAATTCGTGAAGGGTAGCTATTACCTAAAGGGGAATTGCTATACTCGTGCAACGTTTGCAGACATTTCCCGGTTTCCACTTCCCAGATTTTAACCGTTGTATCCTCACTACCGGTGACCAGTGTTTTACCATCTGGGCTGAAAGCAACTGACCACACATAACTGTTGTAGTCTGGTAAGGTTTTGATACACTCACCACTGGCTAAATCCCAAAATTTTACCGTTGTGCCATCACTTCCAGTTACCAATGTTTGTCCGTCTGGGCTAAGGGCAATCGATAATATCCAATTGATGGAGATTTCTAGGACTTGCAGGCAAGAACCAGTGTTGACATCCCAGACTCTCACCGTTTGGTCTTCACTGGCAGTGACCAACCTTTGTCCATTGGGACTGAAAGTAGTAAAAAATACCGGATTCCTATGGCCTGACAAGGTTTGCAGACATTTTCCGGTGTGAACATTCCACAGCTTTACCGTTTGGTCATGGCTACCACTGGCTAAAATGTCTCCCTCTGGACTAAACCCTAGGGATTGCACCCAACTGGTATGGCCTCGCAATGTTTTTAGACATTGCCCGGTCTGGACATTCCACAACCTGATGGTTTGGTCGTTACTACCACTAGCTAAAATTTCTCCCTCTGGACTAACAGCCAGGCATTGCACCCAAGCCCTATGACCATTGCAGGTAATAATTTGTTTGATATTGGCAACATCCCACAACCAAATCTCATTATCCACACTGGTTGCCAGGAGTTTCCCATCTGGGCTAAAGGTCGCTGATAAAACTCCTCCTAAGGTGCGAGTCAAAGCCGACTTACTTAAATCGGCATTGGAAAAGTTGACTCCATGCAAATTCATGCCCTGTAGGTAAGCTTGCCAAACCGTTAAGTTAGAAAAATCATAGCCAGTCAGGTCAAGATTAAGCTGCCAGAGTAAATTGAGAACATTCCCCCCGGCATATCCTGGTTTTCGAGGGGGAAAAGACTTCAGTTTTGATAAAATTTGATTCAAATAGTTTTGCACATTTTCCGAGAGACCAAGCAGGTTGAGTAGTTGCTCGGTAATCGGTTTTAGAATCAGCTCAATTTGGGTAGTTCTCAGATAATCTTTGGCTTGGGCTTTGATTAAGGCACAGCGCTCCAATAGTGCTATTTCTCCCGTTTGAATTTCGCAGAAAATCTGTTCAATTAAGCGATCGCTGACATACTCCATCACCACGGGTTGTTGAGTAAATTTACCCGAGGTCTTCTCAATCAGTGACCGCAATTGGAGAGATTCTAAGGTTTCTAATAAATGTTTGAAGGAAACCGCTGGAATACTGTCCCGTTGTAGCTCCTTAAATGAAACCAATTCTCGATTAATTGTCAACCAGTACATCACCTGTTTTTCTAACGTTGACAAGCGATTAAACTGCTGATCGAGTAAATCGGAAATATCACCAAATACAATAGTGCCTTCTTCTAAAAACTGAGCCACGTCGCCGTCAAACAACTCATAAATTGTGGTGGAAACAATCTTCAACGCTAAAGGATTGCCTGCATAAAACTTTATCAGTGCTTGACATTCTTCTTTTGATACAGAAAAGCCTTTTTCTGCGAGAATTTTTTCCCCTTCTCCCTCGGTTAAACCAGGTAACCTCAGGGAACGAATGGGAGCATTTACACCTTCTTTATTTCTAATTTCTCTGGGTTTCTCCCGACTAGTCAACACCAGACAACTTTGATGGTTAGTCTCCCCCCAGCTTCTGAGCAGCTGCCCATAGCCTTCATATCCTGGGCGATAGGCTCCTGCCCGTTGGTCAGGGGATAGAATTGACTCTACATTATCTAAGATGAACAAACAACGCTCTGCCCGCAGATAGTCGATTAAACAGGATATTTTACCATCTAAGCTTTCTGGTAAAGTGGTTTCTTGCTGATGGGACAAAAACCCAATCAGGTCGGTCAAAAGCTCGTGAATGGGTGGCGCATTACGCAAACTTCGCCAAATCAGGTACTGAAATTCCGATTGTAGAAGCTGGGCTAACTTGACAGACAAAGTTGTTTTACCAATTCCACCCATGCCAATTAAGGTAATCAGTCGGCAATGGTCACTAATAATCCATTGTTTGAGTGTGGCTAATTCTTCCTTGCGCCCGTAGAAATTGGTAACATCAATTGCTTCTCCCAAGTCTTGGCGTTTGCTAGAGCTTCTGATCTGTGGGTTTTGAGCTACAGTCTGGGATATTACATCATCTACAGCCTGGGATGGCAGGTCAAAATCTAAATTGGCAATGGCTCTCCATTCCAGTGCCAATTTATGACAAATTTCTTCAAAAGTAATATAGTCAACGGGTTTGCCAGTTAGGAAGTTGCTAACTGTGGCTAAGGCAAACCCCACATCTTCAGCCAAAGCCCTCTGGCTCGGAAAACCGTTACGCCTGACTGCCAGTTTAACTTTTTCAATGCACTCCTGACGAACTTTGAGCGACCTGGGCATGGCTGATGGAATCTTGAATGCCGGAATTATACCATTGACAGACGAAAAGTCAGTCACAAATTATTCACAAGTTAGTCACAAGTCAGATCATCTCAGGCGGTAAGTCAGTATGCAGTCGGGTTTTATGAATATATAGCAATTTAAAGCAAAAGGCAATAGGCAATAGGCAATAGGCAATAGGCAATAGTTCTTTAGGGTGCGTTAGGGCGTGTTTTCAAAGTTTGTCGCATGATTATGATCCCCCCCAGCCCCCCTTAAAAAAAGGGGGGAGCCATACTCAAAGTCCCCCTTTTTTAAGGGGGATTTAGGGGGATCTCCGAGTTTGAAGACACTCCCTAGGGGCGCTCACCCTAATTTTCAGCCTCAAGCCCCGGGTTAGGTTGCTGCCCGTAACGCACCACTGAGTCAAACAACTGCTATATATTCTAGTAATTTTATCCTAAAGAAAACCATGAATGTGCTTTATAAAAAACTATTAGCCAGAACAACATTATGGCTAGTGTTGGAAATTTTACTCAACTTCCTTGGACTAGATAACCTAGCTGATTACAGCGAATTTATTTTTGATAATAATTTCAGCATTCAGCATTCAGCATTCAGCATTCAGCTTATGCGCTATGGGCAGGGTTAACTAGGAAACCAGAATAAAACAGTTCAGCATTCGTTTAATTTGAGTGAATTCACAGCGGTTGTGGCCAACGGCCAAGAGCTTTTACCCAGACTTTAAATTATCATTAATCTCGAACTATTCAATTCTACCGTTTCGCTATGGGCACGCTACGCCAACCAGGTTTATTTTAAGCTGAAGCCTGATAGCTTAATGCTTACGAATAACCCCAATTAATTTATCATAATTATATTTCACCATGACTAATCAACAACTCTTGACCAAAACCATTGGTATTGATGTTAACCAAGTTGCTGATTCAAGCAGTGAAGAAGCTACTAAAGCCGAAACCAGTAAGCCCGAGTTAAATTCAGACGAAGGTTTGCCATTACTGATCAAAGCAATTATTGAAGGCTTTGTTGATGGGGTGCTGATTATAACTACTAACCAAGAGTGGTTTCATGCCAATGAGTCTGGACGTCGAATGTGCTCTCAAATCTCTCAAGGTAAGTCACCGATAAATTCTATTCCTGAGCCAATTTGGCGAGTTTGCCAATCATTAATTGATAGTCGTGAGTTGTTTAGCGATCGCAAACTAATTATCGAAGATGAAATTAAAGTGAATAAGTCAGTTGAGTTTCGGGTTAGGGTGAGATGGTTAACCTTAGAATTATCCCGCGACCCTTATCTGTTAGTAACCCTAGAGAATAAACATCAATCTACCAAAAATTCCGCTATCACTGATGTTATTAACTATGGACTAAGTCAACGGGAGGAGGAAGTCTGGTTACTAAAAAAAGCCAACTTGACTTACGAAGAAATTGCCCAACAGCTATATATCAGCCTCAATACGGTTAAGAAGCACCTGAAAAAAATTTACGTTAAACAAAAAGAAGTGATGCAGCATCAAAATTAATATATACAGCGTTTTTCGTAGCTATGAGGTACACAGAATTGTTTCCCGATTCCCGATTCCCGATTCCCGATTCCCGATTCCCAATTCCCTAAAAAAAAATGAAAACAGAAACAAAATTAGACGATATTAATCTATTAAAACGTATATCTAAAGGCGATCGCACTGCCTTTTGGAAATTATGGCTACTCAATCAAGACTATCTTTACGGTCGGTGCGTAACTTGGATGGGAGGCGATCGCACCAATGCTGAAGAAGCATTAAGTTTGGCCAGAATCAAGGCGTGGGAGAAACTACCACACCACGCCGAAAAAATTACTAATCCCAAAGCATGGCTAACTCGAATGACTCATAACCTGTGCGTGGATCTGCATCGAAAACGCCACAAAGCTGCAATCGGTATGGAGAGCATTGAAGAAATGGCAGTGGGAGAACACCAAACATTAGCGTCTAGTCAGTACTCTCCTGAGTCAGCTATTCTCCGTCGCGAGTTAAAAATGTACATCTGCCGTGAAATAAAGGCTCTGTCTCCCCAACTGCGAGAGCCTTTTGTGCTGCATTTTTACCAAGATATACCCTACTCAGACATTGCTAAAAAACTTGCTCTATCGGTGGATAGCGTTTACAAACGCATTCAAAAGGGGCGAGCAATTATGGAAAAGCACTTAAAGCGGTATCTATCAGGAATGGATGATTATCCTCCTTTGTTAAAAGAAGTTGTAAAAGATGATTTTTTCGATGAGTTTAAAACTCATAAATCAGTTACTTCATCTCAAACTCCGACGACAGAGTGCAAATTTGAGCAAATTAATGATCAGATTAATTATCAGGTAACAGCGATATGTCTAGAAACACTACCCCCTGTTTGGTAACCTTATCCCAGTCTTCATCCCAGTCTTCAAAGATCGAGTTAAATGTAAAACTGGTATTAGATAAAAAAAACACCCGAAAACAGCAGAAGTTGAAAACCTTAACTAACTATGTGCAGCAGTATCCCTCTGGATGGAAAAAACGGTTGGAATTGGCTGATTTACTCTATGAAACTGGAAACTGGGAGCAGGCTGTTAAGGAGTATGACCAAGTTATTCAGCGGCAACCTCAATTAATTCAGGTAAGGTTGAAACTCGGGAAACTTTTACAGTTGATGGGAGAGGTGGCTAAGGCAATTGAGGTTTATCACAGTGCTTTGCCATTATCCAGTAATGTTGCTACTGGGCATCATATCCGGGGTTTGATAGAAGTCTGTCGCCGTCAGCCAGACAAAGCAGTAAAAGCCTTTGAGACAGCGGCATCTTCTGAGCCAGAAAATCCCTCTCACTGGCTGGCATTGGGGCAAGTTGAAATGAAACTGGATCATCCTCACGCTGCTTTGAACGCTTTTGATAAAATCTTGTTACTTCAGGCAGATGATATTGTGGCTTTGATTCACAGTTATGACGCACTCCTAGTAGTAGGTGATTTTCAGTCAGCAGAGTTGAAGTTAAGTCGAGCAGAAGAGTTAGCTCCTGGTGATTACTCAGTTTTAAAACGACGCTTGGCCTATCGTTGCCAGATGAAATTAGTATTGGGTAAGGAAGGGAAGCAGACTAAAAAGATAGTTAATGCTGTATTGAAACTGGCTCCCCACTCCGCTGATGCTCATAAGTTGCAGGCTGACTATTATCGGTTGCGAGGAGAATCAGCAAAAAGCCTGGCTATATTGAAGCAGTTTACTGAGGAGTATCCAAATAATCCTAATGGCTGGTGTTATTATGCCCGGTTTTTGTCTGACAGGGGTGAAAATAAGAGGGCGGTTGAAGCTATTGAGAAAGCTGATCATCTATACCCGAATAATTGGCTAGTTTATGGAGCATTATGTAATATTTTGAACAAGTCACCCCTTATGCCTTTATTAGCAGGAGAGGGTGAAATAACTTGAGGAGGGATATATTTGTTATTATAAACCTATCTACAGCGTTTTGTATCACTAAAATGACACAATCATCTTCCCATCACACTGTAAGGCGAGGACGGGTTTTTCCGGAGAAACGACTGTCTCCTGAAGAAAAAGCCAGAATTAAAGCTGAAGATGCAGTATTTTATAAGCGTTGTCGAGAGGTCTTTGAGCGAGTACAACCAGAGTTGATTCAAGAGCATTATGATTGGTTTATTATTATTGAACCTGATAGTGGGGAGTATTTTATCGATGAAAATGAAAAGGTAGCGCTGGCAAAATCACGTTCTCAACATCCACAAAAAAAATGTATTATTATGCGAATTAATGAAACAGGAACTTGTGGAACAATATGATCCAAGGGGAATTTAATAATCGAGGAGAGTTGTTTTTTGAAGTTGGCTTGATCTCTGCTGATGGAGAGATTGTTCCCGTAATGGCGATGTTAGATACAGGGTTTACGGGTTGGTTAGCTATTGATAATCAAGATGCAGATAGTTTAGGGTGGAGAAATTATAACTATACAAGAGATATGCAAACAGCAAGGGGAGAAGCACAGTTTAATTTATATGAGGCCAAGGTGGTTATTGAGGAAGAGGAGTTTACGGTTGAGGTGTTAGGAGGGAATGAATTGGTGAATATTATTTTAGGTGTTTTGTGGTTACGAACAAAGCGTTTAGTTGTGGATTTTCCCATGGGAGTGTTAACCCTAGGATAAGTGATTGGCCTATGGCCACGCTACGCGAACACACTGATAGTTAAAGAGGTGCGTTACACTTTGTTAACGCACTCTATAAGATCAGCGATCGCACTAGTGCTTCGTCAACTTCAGATTAGCGAAGTTGTAATTGTCTTGAAAAATTATTCATTGAATGCCGTTAATGTAAGGACAATTTCTGTTGGTGAAGTATCAACGAGAGTGCTACTTTGGTCACACCTATCATCATAGGAAAAAGCATAACACTTTCCATTAATACTCAATTCGTGCAAAATTTTGGCATAGTAATTGGTGATTGAATTGAGATAATATGTAGATGGATCACACCAAGTTGATGAATCACTATTCAGCAAAATTGTTCGATTCAATGCTGATGACACTTGATTTTTAATATCTCCATCAATGATTTGATATAAATCGCTACCAGTCGGGTTAAAAACACCATCACAACCAAAGACATTATCAGAGGTTGGTTTTTTAATTGTATGTTTGGTATTACCTGGCGTTGTGACAAAGTTAAAGACGTTATTTTCATCAACACTTCCCGTTGAAATATAGGTCGCACCATTGTACGGTAATGCTTGCAGCGTTAATTCATTGGTTTTATAATATTTCCAACATTGGTCAATATAAGGATCAAAGTAGGTTGAATCAAATGTGGAATCTTTTTGCGGTGCTAGGATTCTTAACTGTTTATTATCAGCAGTGCGAATCAGTGATTTAAAGGTAGCATTTGCTTGAAATTCAGAAAATACTTTACTCCTCGACACCGAGAACCCTACACTCTGGGTCTTATTGCCTATTAGTTTGGCAGTAATTGGCAGCCCGAAGAAATCCACGCAAGTCGTATTACAATAAATTATATTGTCTGGAGTGTAGGTAAATTCAAATTTATCAAAAATGATATTATAATTGGGATCTGTTGCTACGTTAAATGCTGGACCTACAAAGCCATCATCCCAAATAGGAACAGTTAAAGGTTTACCAATCGAGAGCCAGCATCGACCAGAAATAAAGGGTGGAGAGAAGGTAATTGAGGCTTGAGAAGCGAGGTTAAAAAATGGAACATCTACTTTCTGATCCATTGGGGGAGCTTTTTGCCAATTACCGTTAGTATCGATGAATCCCCATTTGCCTGATTGTTGTCCAATGATACCGAAATAAATATCCTCATCCTTGTACTGAACCGTACTATTGACAATCGATAACTTCAATTGTTGATATGGGGTAAAATTGCCGGTGCTGCGTTTTGCCAAAGCAACTAAATTAGCATGAGCCTTTGACAGAAACAAGTGGCTCTGAATCAAGCTGCTGATGGAATTATTGGCAGCTAACGCCGGGGGTTTTCCTGGAGTTACGACTTGTCCTCCAGTGGGAGTATCTGTGACAGGGTAAGGCACTGCATCCACTTCAATCAAAACTTCACTCTCTTGTTCCTTTACATTCCATAGCACCGAATCTTCAGTGCTTTTAATAAGCTCTTCTTGGTTGTAAATATTGAAGTATAGATCGGGTTGTCTGTCTGAAAATAATTCTCGGAAGTAGGACTTATCGAACGACAGTTGAAAAGTACCATCAGCTTTGGTCATTGCACTGCCAAGTAGATCGTCAATTATGAGATCCTTATCCCATGCTTCGACACGTAAACCAGCAACCCCCTGACGAGTTTTATGTCCAATTATACGACCAGAAATGTGAAATGTTTTGTTTGTCATAGTATTCTTCCTTTTCAATAGGTTTCTAAAATCCTTTCGTTGCCTCAAACCAAACTACAAGAGCTGAAAACGTACTACCTATACTTGATGATGTAGTTAACCGAAATATTTTTGGGTCGAGTTTCGTACATACTGATGCGAGCAGGGTTATTGGGAGGATCGTTTGTCTGCTTCATCTCGGATGGTATACCACCTACAACAACAGGGCCTTGTTGTGCTTGTGCCGACAGTCTTAGGGTGTTGTAGTTGTGTTGATGTTCTTGAAAAGCATCACACTGAAGTGAGCCGATACCGCTACTTTTACCACTGCCGTCTGGACCAATTCGTTCAGCAGCTTCTGGATCTAATCCAGAGCCAGCATCAACTCCTCTCATAAATAGTCCACGGTAATCAGGGAGTCTAAATTTATCGTTCCCTTGTGTTCCATAAAGTGTTCCGATAACTGCAAATAGTTCAGGGTAGGCATCTATCTCAAGGTAGCGACCATCACACAACATCCAACCTGATGCTTCAGGGTAGATGATGGGGATGTCGGCATTCAAGCTACCGGCTTGTGCATCTTGGCTTGAGCAACCCGATGAAGGGAAAATATTGTTCGCATCGCCAGTGACGGGATGGATTTGCCCAGCAAATGGGCAGACTGTACCAATAGGAACTTCATTTAGCATAATTTCTCCTGTTTGATCTCTTTGATATGGCTTTTTTGATGGTGATAACAGCTATGAATCCCTAGCTCCCTCTCCCAAGCTTGAAAGAGGGGTTAGGAACTTTGTTAAGTTTTGATTCAAACTTTGAACATAAGCCTAAAAGCTATTCATAGCAATGCTTTCAGCAGCTTTGGAACTTGGTAACAGCTTCCCTTGAGGCCGATGTATAACAGCTTAAATCTGTGTAAGAGACACTTGAGGAGTCCAAAGACGCACACTTCTCTGCCTGTAGTAATGATGTCGGTGCATTGTCTTCAATTGCTTTAACAATTGCATCCATTGCAGTAGCACAGGCTAACGCTGATTGGCCTACAACTTTAAATGTACATGCAGCGCGATCAAAACTAGAAAAATTGTCAATGACAACCCCTGCTGCATTAGCAATCAAATTTTGGTGGCTATACGCCCATTTTGCTACTGTTAAAGCACCAAAAAATAACGTGGCAGCAAACGTATAGTTAATGTCTAGTCCAGGAATACCTTTTTGAACTTCACTATCGTCCAAGACTTCATTGAACTCAGAACCAATTGATCGGGAAAGTGTTTGAACTTGTTCATAGTTAGCAACCAAAGCGTTCTGATAAGTAAGGGCTAGCTTAAGCGTGGAACCATCAAGTGTGGCAGTCAAAACAGCTTTATTCATTCCAGATGGAAATTGAACTTTCAATGGACCTACTATTACATTACTGGATATCACTGTTCCTAAGACCAAGTCGTTAAATATACCTACATAATACGTGGGAGTTACCTTAAACTGACCACCACTACCACTATAAACGTCTCGCTTGTAAACAGATGCATCCCCTGACATTCCTATACCAACATCAGCTAATTGGTTTGACTCATTGTTAATTACAATTAACTCTGGTTTTTCTGCATCCCCATCCGGTTCAAGCTGCTGAACACCATCCTTAAAAACAACCTTCCACTTACTTCCTAATGAGATATTATTTAACTTTTGGGATGCTTTATAAACACCTACTCCTCCGGTTTGTTTGTAATTAGCGAGAGCAACAATATATTCAATATCCCAATCAACTCCAGATTCTCCACTTCGCGGCACTGTAGTTTTTTTCCAAGCTACACTGTCTAACCCTATTGAGTCGGGTATTTCTTGAAATACTACCATAGTCCAAGTGCGATCTGTTTGGTTCTTAAAGTCAACAGAATAAGTCATTTGATTAGTCTCCAAATTGAGTTATTGGTTTTTGTTGGAGTTTGGACAAAATGCTAATTTCTGTCCTCTGTCCTTACACCCTTAAGACGATCTCAAAACCCAATTTTGGAATTTTTCGAGTTAGCACCAATTTTTTTTCTCGACTCACCCCATTTAAACCCACTTCAAAACTCAAAACCCTTTTGTAAGCTAACTTGTAGTCGTTTCAGTGTGTTGGTTGAGAAAGGGATGCTCGTCAGCCGCTACGCGATAGCCGCTACGCGATCGCTCAATTATAAAAAGCAGTCAGCAAAAAAAGCGATCGCCTATCTTGTAGCGATCGCTCTAATTTAGATGGGTTTATCCTGTACCCCTAAGGGTGCTTTTTGTAATAGGGGTCTCAGCTCACGGGGTGACAACCCCGTCAGGGTTTACCCACCTGTTTGTCGAGTCTAATTATTACAGCTTTGCTTCACTGAATAAAACCTTTGACTATACTAAAGGTGGTATCTCTCTTAAAGAGTTCACTGCCATCTGATTGATGAAGGTACAATTGATAATTTTGATGCCTTATGTAATAACCAGGATAGTTAATTGACTCAAAAGAGAAGCCTCCATTTCCATACAATCCTGGTACGATTTTGAAAGTTGCATCTTTTCTGAAAAGATCGCTTCCATCCGATGTATGTAGTTTGATTTCGTAATTTTGATGTCTCAAAAAGTGATCGGGATAATTAACAGACCTAAAAGAGAAATAAGCTTCGTTATCTAGCCCCGGGACTAATACAAAGCTCGCGTCTTGTTGGTCTAGCTCAGATCGAATAGGTTCAATGTAGAACATGAAACCCTTGTGGCGAATATACCGATCAGGGTAATTCACAGACTGGAATGACGAATTCATCATTTCTTTCTCCATTTATTAATTTTAGACTTTGGACAAAATTTGAGTTTCTGTCCTCAGTCTCTACACTCTTAAGACGATCTCAAAACCCAATTTTGGAATTTTTCGAGTTAGCAGCAATTTTTTTCTCTCGACTCACCCCATTCAAGCCATTGCAAAGCCCAAAACTCTTTTCTCACCTAACGTGTAGCTGTTGCAGTGTGTTGGTTGAGAAAGGGATGCGTGCCCATTGAGCCGCTACGGGAACCCATTACTGATAGTTAAACAGGTGCGCCCACATCGGTTTCGGGAAGCTTGTCACCCAGTCAGGCCAGGGCACAGGCTAAGTAATAACAACCGTTAACATAGGCGTTGGAGTTGGATTGAGTGGGGAGCCAGTCTCTACATTGACAATCCATTGGCAATTATTGACAATGTAGCTATAAACAAGCAGTAAGCAACTAAGTATCCCAATGGACACAATGAACATTGCCCTGCCCTCGGAAATGAAAGAGTTTATTCAAGCTCAGGTAGCCGTAGGGGGTTATAGCAGCGCTAGCGAGTACATTCGAGAGCTAATTCGAGCTGACCAAAAGCAGAAAACTAGATACGCCCTAGAAATGGAAATTCTCAAAGGACTAAGTAGCGGAGATCCAACACCGATGACAGCCCAGGATTGGGAAGATATTCGCGCCAATATCAGACAGCGGTTTGACCAATCCGGGAAATAATAGCGTTTCTCATATTAATTAGGTACACAGGATTTTTTCCCTACTCCCTATCTCCCTATCTCCCTATCTCCCTATCTCCCCACACTCCCGACTCCCTAAAAAAAAATCGGTCAAGTTTGGGTTAACCCCAATCCTTGACCGAATTCTGTACTTTAACGTTCCACAAATACAGCTGAGCTGCACTCAACTATCGATAATTTCAGATCAACTACGGCATGATTCCCGAGTTACTCAGCAACTGCTGGAAAGCAAGAACATCCCAACTCATTCTGCTTCATGCCGCTTAATTTTCCTCCAAAAAACATCCTTCACAATTCCTGATTTGCCAGGGGGCAACCCTGGCAATATCCTATCTTAATCTACGTAAAAATATCGAATCAAAAAGGTCATAACCTCACCAGGCTTTCCGGTAGGCTCCGGAGTGCTCCACTCGTCTGGCTCCGCATACTTAAGGGAATAAATGGCATTAATTGTATTGCGAACCTTTTCAGGAGAACCCACCAATAAGAGCTTGGCTTTCTTGGGTTTAGAACCTTGGTTGTCAGAAGGAGGAAAATTGTTACTCATCTGAAATTATCAATGGAGTTTTTGTACATTATTAATTTATCAATAAATTAAGCCAGTGTCAAGGGGTTTAGAAATTTTTTTTTATTAAGAAATCGGGAATCGGGAATCTGGAATCGGGAATCGGGAATCGGGAATCGGGAATCGGGAATCGGGAATTTGCAATAGAGATTAATCGTAGGGTGGGCAGTGCTTGAGAGGGATAAAATTAGCTTGTAATCGGTTTAGGCACTGCCCACCGAC
>NZ_JAAHGN010000600.1:0-4589 GCF_010672485.1 Moorena sp. SIO2C4
TGTAAGCATATGTGCTATGCGCAGGCTACTTGAGGTGCGGTCAGCGGTCAGCCGTCAGCCATTCGCGTTCGCGCAGCGTGGCCAAAGGCCAAGCATGGCCTTTGGCTGATAGCTGATAGCTGATAGCTGATAGCTGATAGCTGATAGCTGAGAGCTGATAGCTGATAGCTGAGAGCTGAGAGCTGAGAGCTGAGAGCTGATAGCTGATAGCTGATAGCTGAGAGCTGAGAGCTGAGAGCTGAGAGCTGATAGCTGATAGCTGATAGCTGATAGCTTACCTAAAAAATAAACACAAGTTGCAGCTGCAATTCTTTTACCTGACGCAGGATTTCAATTTTTTGAATAAACTCCCGAAAGTAAAACCGACGCTCTGATTCTGATAAATCAATCCAGAATTGAGGAATGGATACTGTCTTAGCGATCGCTTTTAAATTCACTGGCGGCAAAGCAGCTAGCTGCTCCTGTAATTGGGAAATTTCTGTGCGTAGTTTGTATGCTCGTAAATCAGCAGTGTCTTGATCAAGCACCCCACTAGAGGTTAACAGAGGTAGTTGCTCTAAATTATCCTTTTTTTGAGTAATTTTCCCCTTAAGGGATTCCTTCACCCCATCCAAGCTGGGAGCATTCATAGCAGCAACAGCACGGGGTAATTCCTGACATATCAGTTGAATAGTTTGCTCCAAAACCTGTTCATAACTAATAGCACGGCATTTTGGATGCTTAGGACAATGAATCGGACGTAGGTAGAGATATTGTTTGTTTTTACGATATTGAGTAACACTAACAACGGTCATCCCCGACTGGCATTCCTCACAAACCACTAACCCGGCCAAAGAACGGGGAGCACTGGCGGTACGAGGAGGTAATTGTCGGTTGCGCCTGAGCAGTCGGTCAATCTGTGCGGCTTCTTCGCGATTCAAAATGGCGCTATGGGTATCGGAAATGACCTCACCATTTTTTTGATAGCCAAGGTCTCCCCGATAAACCGGATTTGTTAGCCAACGACGCCCGGTAGTCACGGAAATCCGTTTACCATATTTTTGCTCTAAATACCGTACTGCACCCCGCAAGGAACCATAAAGCAGAAACTGTTCAAAAAAATCCTTAACCACCGGTGCAGTACTGCGGTCAATTAGATAGCGGTCTTTGCCCCGCCGATAGCCATAGGGGGCTTTTCCTGGTGGAGGTAAGGCTTTGAGGCGATTACGAGCATGTCCTTGCCGAAGGCGGCGGCTGTTGACTTCCTGCTGGATTTCGTGTATTAGTTTCAGTAAGCTAGCGCGAATTGTAGTGTAGTTGGTAGCATCCGTTAGCTGAGCAGAATTGTAAGATTGCTCTGTGGCAATCAAGCAAACACCGAGGGTTTCAATTTGGCTAATGCGATCGCTAATTTCAGCCAAACACTCTCCCAGTTCTTCCAGACGACGAATTAGCAAGTAATCAGGAGCTTGAGCTTGGCAATCCGCAACTAACTGCTGCCACTGCTGGCGTCCTCCCAAATCTAGATAGACCTGATCCACCTCCAAACCCCAAACTTCTGGGTCAGGCACCGGGTCAAGTAGAGGATTGCTGTACAGGTAGGCAATGGTTTTCATTTATTCTCCCCATCCCTACGTTAAACCCTAAGTGCTAATCTTATTAATCTCACTAAGCTCAATAATATTACAATCTGGATCTTGGGTAAACAATGCCGCACGACCAGATGAGCTCAATTGAATCGGGTAACCATGAGCGTGTAGACATTCCTTCGCTTCATCTAAATTTACTACACTAAAGGCAATGTGGGGATTACGACCCCATTTTTCAGGATTTTTTAGGTCAACTTTAGCATTAGGATTAACCATCAGGTGAATTTGGAATTGACCAACTTGGTACCAAGCACCAGGAAATCTCAGCTCTCGATTAACTTTAGATAATCCCAAAATATTACCGTAAAAATGCTCTGCCTTTTCCAAATCAGAAACTAAAACAGCAACATGAAGACACTGATTAATTTCCATAGTCTTTTGATGTCAAGTTACAGGTTATTAGGTTGAAGGTTATTAGGTTGAAGGTTGAAGGTTGAAGGTTGAAGGTTGAAGGTTGAAGGTTATTAGGTTTAAGGTTGAAGGTTTGATGGTTGAAGGTTGAAGGTTTAAGGTTGAAGGTTATTAGGTTTAAGGTTGTTTGGTTACAGGTTGTTTGGTTACAGGTTGAAGGTTTGAAGGTTTCAAGGTTGTTTGGTTACAGGTTACAGGTTACAGGTTACAGGTTGCTCGGTTATTTTACCAACCTTCACCCTTGGCCAAAAGGCCACGCTACGCGAACAACCAAACACCCTTCCAAAAAAAACACCTTCAACCGGCTAACCTTCAACCGGCTAACCTTCAACCTACTAACTTTCAACCAGCCAACCTTCAACCAGCCAACCTTCAACTAGCCAACCTTCAACCAGCTAACCTTCAACCAGCTAACCTTCAACCAGCTAACCTTCAACCAGCTAACCTTCAACCAGCTAACCTTCAACCAGCTAACCTTCAACCTACTAACCTTCAACCTACTAACCTTAAACCAGCTAACCTTCAACCTGCTAACCTTCAACCTGCTAACCTTCAAGGTAGCCAACGAGCATTAAATCCAGTTAGGAGTGGTTCCGCTTCCAGCTTCACTGGAGTATCTGACGATGTATCATCCACTAAAGGTAATAGCCACAGTCTAGCATTGGCAATTATTTGTCCTTCATCAGTGATCAAACCTTCCTCAGATGACCGTTCAGGAACCAGTTGATCAAAGAGTATGCCTAAGTCATCTGGGGACAAACTCATATGAACTTCCTGTTGCTCCGGTAAAACTATCAAGCGCTTTAAGGTATACTCATTCTTTTCATTAGGTTTAAGGTTAATCGCTGCTAGGAAAGGTTCTTCTTTGAATTCTTCCCCAGCAATGAGTTGGCTGAGCAGACAATAGAGAATCTGGTTTTGCGCCGAGAATTCACAACTATGGACAGAACCAGTGGTGCGCAGTATCTCTTGCTCAGAGCCCTGGTTTTTGACTAAAAATAGCGATCGCGTATAGTCAGAATTAAACTTCACCATCACTGCTGCTGAACCATCCTTAGCAAAGTTTATGACCATGCCAAACTTCGGTAAAAAGTCTAGGGGTTGAGCATTTGGTGTCAAGGGTAAAATGCCCACTCCCTGACCTTGAGCCATCGCGATTGCGTTGCTATCAGGAGTAATCATAAAATCTCCTCCTGGTTCATGGTCTAATGGTCTCGGTTTGGTACCAGGTTGTATGGTCCACAGCCCAAATTCCGAAGGATTACTCCGACTGACCCGCTGCACCACAATCGTTTTACCATCAGCAGACAAATCAAACTTCAGATTCTGGTAGTCTTTGCTATCGAGAACCTGCTCAACTAACCCATCAGAGTCTGAGGATACGGGAGCTTGAGCTGGGGCACGAGTAGATATGCCCGTGGTCACAGTATATAATTTGGCCGAGAGCAAGTCCTGTTCTTGATTCTGACTATCAACAGCAGAGAAAAGAAGTCGGCTGCCATCAGGATAGAACTTAAAGTCCATAACCACCAAATCTGGAGGCGTCAAGATAGTTTTTTGTTGGCGAGTGAGATTATAGAAAATTAATCGCCCCTTTTCTTCTGCCTGAACACCCACATAGGCAAAGGCTCGGTCACGGGTACGGAAAGATGCCTTGAACGGTTCCATGGCAGTCTTGTTGCCAGGCTTAGCGAATTGATCTACTGCTCCAGTGAGCTGGAATTGATACTCGGTGCCATAGGGTAAAGGGAGCAGCGGAGTATAAGCCATTTTACGTCCAGCCCAGCTAATTTTGCCCGGTATGGGTGGAACAATCTTCAGATTAGTTTCCACACTAGTCTGATCCATAGGACGGCTGAAGGTTAGGATAAACGCTTTATCCTCCGCACCGACTTGTTTATCTTGCCACGTAAATTTCCGTACCCTGGGGGCAGTGCGATCGCCAGTCCACAGTAATATACCAATCAGTAGACTCAGTATAAGTATGACTGCGCCAGCAGTACGGTCAATGGGTTGAAGAAAGGTTTGACTCTTCATCTAATTAAATCCATCAGTAAAATTAGTCCAGAGTTCTAGTCTAGAGTTTCCAGAGCAAATGCCATTTAATTTATACAACCAAGACTTTATCTAGCGGTTCTGATAGTAATGAGGTACACATAATTTTGTACCTATTCCCTACTGCCTACTCCCTACTGCCTACTCCCTACTCCCTACTCCTTACTCCCTACTCCCTAAAACCTAGGACGAAAGTACCTTAAGCAATTGATAACTGAGAAATGCTATAGTTAAAATCCCTGATATCGACTAGTTTAATTGATCACCAGGTGATCAGGTTTATCACAAGACAAATTCTCAAAATTAGATCAGACAAATTGTCAACCTTTTTGGCTTTGTAATAAATCTTAAAAATTCCTGAAAAATCTACTAACACCTAGGGTTAGCTGGCTATACTAAGACCAGGTGATATATCTGAATTCAGGTCTGGCTATACTTGCTCTATCTAGTGGCTATATCTACTAACTGGAGCTAGATGCCTGCTTTTGAAACCGA
>NZ_JAAHGN010000601.1:0-4562 GCF_010672485.1 Moorena sp. SIO2C4
GATGGATCCCCCTCCAGAAGTTCCCCCCTTGTTAAGGGGGGTTAGGGGGGTACCCAATCCCGAAGTGCTATCGATGGATCCCCCTCCAGAAGTTCCCCCCTTGTTAAGGGGGGTTAGGGGGGTACCCAATCCCGAAGTGCTATCGATGGATCCCCCTCCAGAAGTTCCCCCCTTGTTAAGGGGGGTTAGGGGGGTACCCTCTCCAGAAGTGCTATCGATGGATCCCCCTCCCGTCCCCCTTAATAAGGGGGAAGCCAGAGCATTCTCCACCATTAACTTACACAACTTCTGGGTCAGAAACGGTTGTCCCCTTGTCCAGATCAATATCTCACCTAACACCTGTTCCGGATTATCCACTTTTCCTAGCAAACCAGGGAGCAGTGGTGTTTTCGCTTCTTCAAAGGTAAAGCCAGTCAGTTCAATATCCCGACCAATATTAAAGGGAGTGCGCTGTTTATCCTGAATCAAATCCGCTGGAGTTGCTACTCCCAGCAAACAAAAGCTCAGCCGATTGTAGACTGGATTTTCAGCTCGTTTGTTATAACAACTGCGAATAAAGCCAAAGAAATCATCTTTAAATGCTACCTTAATAATACTGTCAATTTCATCTAGAAAAATAACAATATTTTCTGGAATAGTTGCCAACAATACCGATTCAATAAACTTACCAAACCCTAACAAGGGTGCGATGTGCTCTGTTTCTCTAAACCAAGCCTCTTCATCAAATTTATCTGATAGCTTAAACTCATCCACCAGCATCACTATCAAGCTTGAATACCACATCTCTATGGGTATATTCTCTTTCCCAATCATGGTAAAATCGATACAACCACAAGCTACTCCTGCTTTTTTGAGACGCTTCATAGTTTGTACCCGCAAACTCGATTTCCCCATCTGTCGCGAGTTGAGCACATAACAAAATTCCCCAGCCATCAAAGCCTGAAAAATTTCGTCATCAGCTTTGCGCACAGCATAAGTTGTGGAATCTTGAGGTAAACTTCCCCCAACTTGATAGATTGTTGGTTGGTTGGTCATGGTAGGAAAGGGAGTAGGGAATAAAGAAGCTATCAGCTATCAGCTATCAGCTTATGTGCTACGCGCACGCTACTTGAGGTGCTATCAGTTTTCACTTTTCATTTTCCAACCAATGGCTAACTGCTGACTGCTGACTGCTGACTGCTGACTGCTAACGGCTGATTGCTGACTGCTGACTGCTGACTGCTGACTGCTGACTGCTCCCTAACTAGAAAATCCTGTTACTAAAATATTCACGATACAAATTATATCTAGGGATACAATCATTACCGATGACTCTGACTAATCCCAGACTTTCTAATAGATAGGTTGCCTTAGGTTCCAGACGAACAGCTTTAGTAGTTGTCAGTAATTTCTTGAAAGCTTCCAGTAAATTGGGATGGAGAATGAGATTATTTAAAAGTTCTCGCAAATGATGACGATAAATCCCTGATTCTGTCGGAGCGGTTTCTAAAAGATGCTCCATGGTCATGTTGGTATTTTTGCTAAGAGTAGAGAAAGCCAGGGTCAACAAATAAGGATGTCCGCCTACCATTCCCATTAATTTTTGAGCTGATTTAATCGATAAATTTAAACCATAACGCCCAGCTAAACTCTGAACTTTATCTAAGTAAAAGTCCGATAACTCTACTGCTTCTCCCACATTAAAAGGAGACTGATTGATATCCAATTCAATATAAACTTCGGTAGAATAAACTACAATCAATCGCAATTTATTCCAAAGTTGATTATTTTTCGCATCCTCATGCCACGTGCGCAACAACCCTAGAAATTCTCCAGCTACTTCTGGATGAGGAAAAACGCGATCGACTTCATCCAAGCACAACACTATAGGACTCGATAAAGACGTTAACAGATACTGCTCAAAATATCGTTGACAATTTACCTTACTATATAACCGTTTACTCCAATACTTATCCAACTGGTCTGATAAGCCCAAGTTATCACCAACCCGCACGCAAAACGACTGTAAAAATACATCCAATTCATGGCAAGGTAATTGATTAAGATTTAAATAAACCGTACCATAACCCCTAGACTTAGCATAATCAATAATCCGATGACTGAGTAAAGTTTTCCCCATCAGCTTGGGTGCTTTAATCCGAATTAGCTGCCCTGGTTGTAAAATCTTTTGATAACACTCAGCATCTTGAGGACGTTCTATATAAAAGTCTTCAACTTTAGCGGTTGTCTGTGGTTGAATATTGCTGTTATTTGTGCTATTATAGTTACTATTATTAGTTGGTAACTCAATACCCAGTAACGTTAAAAATTCTGGTATAGATTGAGGGCGATCGGTTGCCACCAAATTCATGCCATGGATAATGGCTCGATTTATGCGATCGCTAATCTGGGGATTAAAATAGTTTGGTGCTGGTAATACAGCTCCCTCAGCCCGCTCGTCAGCTGGTACTGGTTCATTTCCAGTTAAGAGAACATACAAGGTAGCGGCCAAAGCATAAACATCGGTGTAGGGACCTTGTTGCCCTCGGAACTGATATTGTTCCAGAGGAGAATAACCTGGAGTCACAGCACAAAGATGACTTTGGGTAACCCCAGGGACAAACCTAGTAGCAATACCCAAATCAATCAACACCGCACCAGAACCATCGTGACCCACCATGATGTTATTGGGTTTAACATCCCGATGGAGCAACCCTTGCTGATGAATGTCCCAGAGGGCGCTACCAATTTGCTGGATATAAAGCAAGGCTTTCTCTTCTGAGAGCACACCCTGCCGGTTAACTATATCCGACAAGGTTTCCCCCTCGATGTATTCCATAATTAGGCAGGGCAGTTCACCTTCTCGGATGATTTCTTCAGATAAACGGACTAGATGAGGATTCCCACGGCTACATTGGGCTAATTTTACCGCTTCATTGGCGAAAATTTTCCAATACTCTAATAAATTATCTTGGCGGAGTACATGATTAACGATAGTTTTGATAACAATGCGATCGCCTTTTTTAGTTCGGGCTAAATAGGTAATACCCAGTCCACCTTCTCCTAGTTTTGTTTCGATGGTGTACTTACCCTTTTGGAGCCGATAACCAGGGGGCCAGGTATGATTAGTTACGCCGTAGCTGTGGTTAGGTCCCTGAGTAGTTAAGGGAGGTTTGTAGGGAGAATAAGGCTCTCCCACAGAAAGAGGTATCGGTTGTGTGGTGCTGCTATGACGATTTTTAGGGGAATTAAACCAGCGTTTAATCGCATTATTTAACCGCTGCTTGAATTTCCCACAGACTGACCGATGCTTATTAGTCTTCATCTGAGATGCCCAACCTATCCAGGAGCTTAATTTGGGTAGGGTTTATCGTAAGCATTCAGCCGTCAGCTATCAGCTATCAGCTTATGGGCATTAGCTGATAGCTTACCTGAATGTTTACGGTTTCTTTTTCCACACAAATAATTCTAACGTTTCTGATAATTATCAGAGCCATTCGATTTGCTTCACCCTACTTCATACTCCTACTCCCTATGTCAGCTTAAGCGCTACGCGCACGCTACACCGAACAGCTATCAGCTTTCAGTTATCAGCTTATGGGCTACGCGCACGCTACGGAACTTTTTAATAAAACAGGTAAGGATTGGTTTAATAGTCACGAAAGTCACAGCGTCGTTCGCACAGCGTGGCCAAAGGCCAAAGCCTGTGCTAAAAAGCACCTCAAGTAGCGTGAGCTTTTAGCTGACGGCTGACGGCTGACCGCTGATGGCTGACGGCTGACCTCCCTAATCATCCTCCCAGCTGTTACTAAACGTATCAAAGGGTTCTGTGGCACCTGTCCAGTTAAAATCATTAATTCGTAAACCAACTAAACCCCGTTGTTGTACTGGATTATAGCGCAATAAAACATTGTAACTTCGACGAGAATACTCTAAAAAGAAATCAGTACTAATTTCCTCATTTGTATCTAAATTTAGGTAAGTCTGGAAACCCACTCGAAATGGACCATAGAGTTGTTGGGTAATACCAGCATTAAGGACTCGAGTATCTGCAACTCGGTCAAATAAAAATGGTGATGTATTTCCTAAGGCGACTTGACTATAGCCAATATTAAAACCGGTATAGTCAAGAAACGGTTTAGAAAAATGACCGAATTGCCCAGTTAAGCCAATGCTCCCACGGAGAAATTCTTGAGAATCACCGTTACTATAGGCACTAGCCACACCGGTAATGGATGAATTTAGTTGAACATTGGGTAAGATTGGTGCTGGTGTATAGCGCATACCTTCTTCCGCAGTTGCTGGCAATGTTTTACCTTGCCAAAGGGGTTGTGTCCAGTTTAAAGTTGCACTCCCTTGATAACGGGTCAAACTAATCCGATTGTTATCCCGAGGTGGCAGAGGTAGCAAATCTGCTCGATCGGTCTTAGCATTGATATGCTGAACACCAGCTTGATATCGAATGGTCAAACCAGTTTGCCCGATGGGAATTGTTGGTGATTCAAATATACCCCCAATACTACTCTGAACGGTTTGGAAACCCAAAGACCCATTGAAAAGGCGATCGCGATAGCTGGATTCCA
>NZ_JAAHGN010000602.1:0-4562 GCF_010672485.1 Moorena sp. SIO2C4
TACTTAATTTAACTGGAGGAGCCATCTTTGGTCCGTGGTTAGGTACACTCTGGACTAGTGTTGCTGCGGTAATTGCCGCAGTGGTATCCTTCGCTTATACCCGCACTGTCGGGCGTAAGCTAGTGGTTGAGAAGCTAGCTAAAAGTTGGCGGGCGATGGACACTGAAGTGCGTCGCGGAGGGGTGTTATACATATTTGCGATTCGACTACTGCCAATCATTCCCTATGGTTTAGTCAATTTTGCTGCTGGTCTCACCTCAGTTAGCTTCAAGGACTATTTTCTGGGTACGGTTCTAGGCATCATTCCGGGTGTTTTCCCTTTTGTGTTAATAGGTAGCTCTGGTTTAAAGGCACTGAGAACAGGAGACATACTGCCACTGATTGCAGCATTAGGGTTGACAGGAGTTTTAGTCATGGGAGCTACCTGGTACCGAAGTCACCGAACCTAATCTTAAAAATTTGGTTGACAGCTCTAGCTTTAATTGATGGTACCTGTATATAGCAACTATCATACTCATCAGGTACAAATCTCTGGGTTTTAGGGAGCAGGGAGCAGGTAATAGGCAATAGGCAATAGGCAATAGGCAATAGGCAATAGGCAATAGGCAATAGGCAATAGGCAATAGGCAATAGGCAATAGGCAATAGGCAATAGGCAATAGGCAATAGGTAAAAAATAATGTGTACCTCATAGCTATGATAAACGCTATATTATGTCAGATTATTTAACAATAATTTTTTTATACATTTAAAAAAATATGAAACTATCGGTTTTAATTAACAACTATAACTATCAGCATTATGTTAGTGATGCTATCGATAGTGTGCTCCAACAATCATTTCCCGTAGATGAGATTATTGTTGTCGATGATAAATCAACAGATAAATCTGCCCAGATATTACATAAAAATTTTGCAGCTAACGAAAAAGTCAAGCTGGTATTGAAAGATAAAAATGAGGGGCAGCTTTCAAGTTTTAATGCGGGATTTATTGCTTCTTGTGGAGATATTATCTGTTTTCTTGATGCCGATGACCTTTATAAAGAAAATTACATTGCAGAAGTAGTAAAATTTTACCAAGAGCACCCAGAGTGTGATTTTCTGTTTTGTAGCGCTGAGGTATTTGGGAATGAAGAACGAATCGCCAGTTGCTACAACAATACACGAGATTTGGGCTATTCCAGAATCGCCACTCTCTATAAAAAAGCATGGGTAGGTCATCGAACTTCGACAGTTTCGATGCGTAGACATGTACTCGAGAAGTTCCTACCGCTTCCCCAGCAAGAAGATTGGCGCATTCGTGCAGATGACTGCTTAGTTTTCGGAGCTTCAATAGTAGGAGCTAGAAAATTTTATCTAGCCAAACCTCTGGTAAGGTATAGAGCCCATGGTAACAACAATCACTATGGACAGAAGCAAAAAAGAACGCCGGAATACTTAGATAAATATAAACAGGCTGTAGATCACTTATTAGGATTCTTAGCAGAAAAGATGAGCTATCCAAGTAACCTATATGAACAGGCCCATATCGAATTTAGGACAATTCCGAAACCGAATGAACAAGAATTTAACATCTACGAATCTATTATTGATAAATCTGAGCTTCTTGTCTTGAATAAGCTTTCCAGGTTTTTGTCTATTTACATCCACTTTATCAGCAGAGGCGGATTCCTATCCCTAGTCAGGATAAAATTACTTTGGCTAAGGAACAAGATCCAACGATTTGCACTGAGGTTATATAGACTCCCTCAATCCAAGACCAATACCACTGCCTAAATCAGTGGAGTTCAGTTAAACCTGGAGTACCGCTCCGAATGAGAGAACCGTGAACAAAGGGACTTGCCTGTAAAAAAAATATCAATTAAAACTATCAATTAAAGTAGAGTGGGCAAAATCATCTAATCTAGACTACTCAAAAGAAGCCAACTTTTTTTGCCCACCATACAAGCTGGAGTACCGATCAGAATGAGAGAACCATGAACAAATTTAGGAAACTCCAAGATGTTATTTAACTCATTTATTTTTGTCCTTTTCTTCATCATTGTCTACACGCTTTACCTGTTTTTAAATAGGAACTATAAAGCCCAGAACATTCTGCTGCTGATTGCTAGCTATGTGTTCTACGGATGGTGGGATTGGCGGTTTCTCTCACTGCTAGCTCTCTCCACGGTTGTTGATTTTACAGTAGGAAAACAGCTCCAAGACATCAAAGAAGAGCGAAAACGAAAACTACTCCTGTGTATCTCTTTAATTTTTAATCTTTCCCTACTGGGTTTCTTCAAATATTTTAACTTTTTCGCAGAAAGTTTCAGCAGTTTGCTTAAACTTGTTGGACTCCAGGTTGACTGGGTTACCTTAACTATCCTGCTGCCTGTAGGGATTTCTTTCTACACTTTCCAAACGATGAGTTACACCATCGACATCTACCGAGGAAAGTTGAAGCCGATTAGTAATTTCCTGGATTTTGCACTTTTTGTTTCCTTTTTTCCCCAGTTGGTGGCAGGCCCGATCGAACGAGCAACTACGCTAATACCCCAAATCATATTACCACGTAATCTCAATATAGAACAAATTAATGCTGGGATATTACTAATTATTTGGGGGTATTTTAAAAAGGTAGTAATTGCTGATAATATGGCGACTATCGCCAATCCAATATTCAATAACTACACCCAATATCAGGGGTTGGATGTCCTGATCGGTATTCTGGCTTTTACCGTGCAAATCTACGGAGATTTCTCTGGTTACTCTGACATTGCGCGAGGAATTTCCAAGCTGATGGGCTTTGAGTTGATGGTGAATTTCAAGCTACCCTATTTTGCTCTCAATCCCAGTGATTTTTGGTTACGATGGCATATTTCTCTATCTACTTGGTTACGAGATTATCTTTATATTCCCTTAGGTGGTAACCGCCAGGGGAGTTTAAACACCTACCGTAACTTATTTTTAACAATGCTTCTGGGCGGTCTTTGGCATGGAGCTGCCTGGAACTTTGTGATCTGGGGTGCATTTCACGGGCTGATTCTGATCATCTACCGCATCTTTGATAAGAATCCAGAACATCAAGATCCTTGGAGCGGTAAGTATTCCTATCTAAGGATCTTGGGCAAAATGTTGTTGATGTTTATCCTGACTAACATTGGCTGGGTAATCTTCCGTTCCAGTTCAGCCGATCAAATCTATTACATGCTTACCAGAGTGGGGGTGGGTAGATCAGATCAGAGTTTACTCTTGGGATATGACTTAGTGTTTTTCTGCTTGCCATTGGTCATAGTTCAGATCTATCAGTATGTGACCCGTGACCTGCTTATCCTAACAAAGCTAAACTATTGGTGTCGGGTTCCGGTCTACAGTTTCTTGATTATCTGGATTTGTGTTTTCGGTGTTCGCACATCTGGAGAATTCATCTATTTCCAATTCTGATTTTGATTAATGACGAGAGTAAAGAGTTAAGGAAAAACATGGCACAACGCGCCAATCAACAGCTACCAGAAGAAATTATTGGGTCAGCCAACCGTCGAGGAGTCTTGCTATCTCTATTGGGAACTTTGATACTTGTTATTTTGTGCAATTTTGCAGCTAAATGGTATCTGAATGACCATCGACCTAATCGAGGCTATTGGTTGGTCAAGGAAAAATGGGAAATGTTACTGGGCTTGAAGCAACCTGTTGACTGGCTCATCCTAGGAGATTCCAGTTGTAACCAGGGGGTAGTTCCAAGTATTCTCAACGAGAGACTCGATGTTACCTCAATCAATCTCTGCACTATCGGCAACATGTTGAGCCTCAACGATGCCTGGATGCTAGAAAAATATATACAGCAATCTGGAGCTCCAAAAAATGTTCTGATCGTGCATGTCTACGATGTTTGGCATCGCGGAATTAACTTTCCGTTACTAGCGAGAGTTCCTTTGAGTTGGGGATACTGGCAGGAGCTTGAACCACCACTAAAGATTCGTTTACGGGGTCCGGGTATTTTATTTATCGAGCGATATTTTCCCCTCTATTCTGAAAACAAGAGTCTTTCGTTATGGTTCAGGTTTCCTCTGGATACGTTCAAGGAAGTCAGAAGCTACAATATAGAAGAAGATGGGTTCATGGTTTGGGAAAAACCCAACCCTAGTTATGTAGAAGCACAGAAGGAGTCGCATATCAATTTTGCCAGAAACAATCAATTTAATCTTTCGCCCTACAACCGTCAAGCTTTGGAACGAATAGTGGCACTGGCGGAAGAGTATGGTTTTAATGTTTACTTAGCCAACAGCCCAATGTATGAAGGTCTTTATGAGCATGAGGATTTTCAAGCCTATTTTAATCAACTTCAAGAAACTCTCGGTGCCTATGCTGCCAAGAGTGAACGAGTACACTACATTTTCCGAGAGCCAATGACCTTTCCCAAGGAGCAGATGGAAAATTCCGATCATCTGGTTTACTCTGCTGCCAAGGTCTACACTAATGAACTTGTGTCAGAAATTCTGTCCTTACAGTCGCAAACCACAACAAGTAATCATGATAAGATAAACGTTGTTGAGTAATTTAAGTAGTCGGACACAATTAAATTTAA
>NZ_JAAHGN010000603.1:0-4559 GCF_010672485.1 Moorena sp. SIO2C4
TGGTTATTGAAGAAATTTGGGAAGCTTGAGGAGTGGCACGTTCGTAAGCATTCAGCTATCAGCTATCAGCGTGTCGCGTATCAGCTTATGGGCTACGCGCACGCTACGCCAATGGCTGACAGCTGACGGCTGACGGCTGAATTCTTAAACACTTTCAGCCTACTCCCTTCGCTCCTCCTTATCCAAAACTGACGTTAGTTATTCTTGCAGTCTGTGATTAATGTCTTCTACTGATAAGCTCAAGGCTTCAGCTATCTGTTCCACACTTAACCCTAATCCTAATAAATGGGAAATAGCTTTCTGTAGTGCTTGTTCAGTTTGCTGTAGTGCTTGTTCAGCTTCCTGATAAGCCATGTCCAGTTCTTGAAAGTTTAATAGCTTTTTTCCCAACTTCGGATCGAAAAACTCTAGTTTTCCCTGATTCACTTGAAGTTCTAAACCTAAGACTTCACTGTAAATCGAGAAATCTTCATCTCCTAAAGGTTTGCTAGCCATAGGCTCATAGTTTCCCTCCACCAGACGTAATCCTTTCAGGGGTGGTTGGAGATAATCTTCCACAGGGTCATACTGCATGTATTCTAATACTCCCATATCTTGGTATGTTTGGCGATTAAATCTTTGATCAGTTCCCTTAGTATTTATTGAAGTTACTTCTAATATCCAACTCGGAAAATTTCCTCCTTCTTCCCAAACTTTGTAGTGTTTTCGTAGTTTATTTTCTACTCCGAAAATTACAAATACATCAGGCTCAATTACCGCATCATATACGCCTTCTAGGTAGTAAATCGATAAGTTGCCGGAAACATAAACATCGTCTCGATTTTTGAAATAGTTTTTCAAGGCTTCTACGCCATAAATGATATAATCTCGGTTAGGGTCACTTTCTGCCATTGGTGTACCATTAGTATTGCGATAAAAAAATTTAGGTTTTAATTGCTCATTAGTCATTGGTGATTAGAACAGGGAACAGGGAGTAGGGAATAGGGAATAGGGAACAGGGAATAGGGAACAGGAAATAGGTAAGGGGGAATAACCAATTTAAACGTGACGGTTAACCTCTGCCACTGATAAATTTAGTGCTTCAGCTATCTGTTCAACAGTCAAGCCTAAGCTTAATAACTGGGAAATAGCATTCTGTAGCCCTTCTTCTGCTCGTTGTCGGGCTTGAGCTTCAGCAGCTCGCTCTAACTCCGCTTGTTGTCGGGCTTTAGTTTCTGTAGTTTGCTCTAACTTTGCTCGCTGATAAGCTATCTCCAGTTCTTGAAAATTTAATAGCTTTTTACCCAGCTTCTGATCAAAAAATTCTAGTTTTCCCTGATGCACTTGAAGCTCTAGACCTAAGACTTCACTATCAATAGAAAAATCTCCATCCCCTAAAGACTTGCTGGGGATAGGTTTATACTTTCCCTTCACCAAAAGTAATCCCTTAAGTGGCGGGTTAAGATAATCCCCAGTAGGGTCATACTGAAAGTATTCTAATACTCCCATAGTTTGGTATAGTTGGCTTTTTGTGGTTTGATCACTATTCCGGCTGCTTTTTGAGGTTATTTCTAATACCCAACTGGGCAGTTTTCCTCCCTCTTCCCAAGTTTTGTAGCTTCTTCGCTGTTTGTTTTCTACGCCAAAAACCACAAATACATCGGGAGAGACTACCTGATCGGGTTCTCCTTTCTGGTAGTAAATAAATAAGTTACCGGAAACATAAACATCTTCCCGATTTTTGAAATAACTTTTTAAGGCGTTTACCCCATAAATCAGATAATCCCGAGTAGGATCACTTTCTGTCATAGGCTTACCATCACTGTCGGGGTAGAAAATTTCGGTTTTGAGTTCGTCAGTTACTTTAGTAATAGGTACTTTAGTCATAGGAAAGACACCATTCGATTAAAATTGAAACTAGAAACTTGAAACTTAACAAATTAACCGGACTTGGTATTAGTGAGTAAGCAGTCAGCGGTCAGCGGTCAGCGGTCAGCGTGGCACAGGCTTTGGCCTTGGCCTTTCGGCCACGCGTGCGCGTTTGGCCACGCTGTGCGAACGAAGCTGTGACTTCACTGAGATTAAACCAATGCTTACCTGTTTGATTCAAAAGCTGTTCCCATAGCGCATTAGCTGATAGCTGATAGCTGATAGCTGATAGCTGATAGCTGATAGCTTACATTAGTGAGCATTTTCTGTATGGGAAATAAGGGTAATGGTAAAAAGACTTTCCCCATTACCCAAAGGTGTAATTGCAATCACACCGCATTACAGAATCTCTAATTACCTTAATTTGACCATCAGTAGAAAAAACAGATCACCTGTCACTGGACATTTGAGCCACTCTATGATACCGCTGCTAGCATTGACCATCAAAAAGTGTGTTAAGTGTCGGAAGTGTCGGAAGTGTTGGAAGTATGGCAGGATTCCGACTCCCGACTCCCGACTCCCGACTCCCGACTCCCGACTCCCGACTCCGGACTCCCGACCCAAGTGATAAGTACTCTAGAATAGATACACGCTATGTTGAATCGTCGAAGGTTACTAAAGTTAAGTCTTGTTTCAGCTGCTAGTGCCTTGGGTATGTCAGCAGTCTGCTCAAGGGTGAGAACTGAGGTTAGTAGTAGAATGCCGGACTATAGCAGCAGTGGAGTTACGTTATTACAGCAGACAACACCCCTTGAGGATGGCTTTTTCTTTCCAGCGGAATGGCAGCCCCATGAATTCACGATCATGGTGTTTCCTCCAGCTCAGAATTGGAAAGGCTATGGTCTGAAGAAGGCAAGGCGGGAATGGGCAGCAGTGGCGAATGCTGTCAATGAGTTTGAACCGGTTTCGATGGTTGTTCATCCTCAAGACAAGGGTGTGGCTAAAGGCTTGTTGAGTTCAGATATCGAACTAATTGAATTTCCCGTAAACGATGGCTGGGCCAGGGATTCCGGTCCAATGTTTTTGGTGAACGGCAAGGGTTCACGTCGGGTAGCTGGGTTTACGTTCAACGGTTGGGGTGGTAAGTTTCCCCCCTATCAGGACGATGCTTTACTTAAGGCGCGATTGTGCCACTATCTTGATACAACCATGTACTCATCCTCTCTAGTGTTGGAGGGCGGTGGTGTCACATTAGATGGTGAAGGCACTATTATCACTACTGAGGAATGTTTACTTAACCCTAATCGCAATCCCACGATGAGTAAGTCTCAAGTTGAGAGACTTTTGAAGGACTATCTCGGGGCTGAAACAGTGGTTTGGCTGGGTCGTGGTATCGTACCTGATCCCGTGACAGATGGACATGTGGATGGCATTTGCGCATTTGCCGCACCTGGATTGGTCTTACTCCATAGCACTGATGATGCTAATGATCCAAATTACAAGATTTGTCGGGATGCTAAGCATCGATTACAACAAAGTACTGATGCTCGTGGACGTAAGTTTGAGATTGTTGAGATTCCTCTTGGCTTAGATATTGCTCACATGAATTTTTACATTGCTAATGGTGCGGTAATCGTTCCGATTGCTGGTGACTCCAGCCAAGATGATGCTCCCCTTGCTATTCTGCGTGAGGTTTTCCCTGGGCGGAAGGTTGTTGGTGTAAATAGTCTGATTCTGGCTGAAGGTGGAGGAGGAATTCATTGTATTACCCAACAGGTACCTGTGGCTAATAGCTAAAATAATTTAAGCAAAATTTAACAAACAGTCTATGATTTTAGTACAGTTTTATATTCTAAATTATTAGATAGTTTTCTTGATAATCTTCTCAAACTACAGGTTATTAACCTCAAAGCATTGAGTTTTATAAACTTTACAAACAGGGGGTTTTCACCATTATCCCATCAATTTATATTGTGGTATAATAAACTTGCTCAAAACACCTATATAAAAAACAGAGAGCAAAACTATGACAAGTGGAAAAAGTCTTCAGGTGACCCCATATGCTCAAAATAGATATAACATTACTCAACCAGTTGATTTTGAGGTAGGCGTGAATTACAGCGGTGCCTTAATGGCAATTGCTGGAGCGGATGGGGAATTGGCAGAAGCAGAATTACAGTGGTATATTGATGAACAGGAAATGTTGCTAGTCGAATCTGAAGAAAAAAAAGAATACATTGAAGCGCTCCGCCAATTCGATTGGAAAAATGCTAAAGTTGAGGAGCTATTGAGTAGTCTCAAGTATGACTTTCCTCTGAATTTTCGTCGAACCCTTTTGTACCAAGGGATCAAGATGTGTCGAGCCGATGGTAATTACCATGACAAAGAAAAAGCATCTGTGGCTAAAGCGGCAGAAATTTTAGGGATTGAACGCAGCGTGGCGGTTAGCCTGGAGTCCCTGGCCGAACTGGAAGATTCAGCGGAGCGATTGCGCCTTGCATTGTTTGAAACCGACGTTTAATTCGGGTGTAAGCATTCAGCCGTAAGCTGTCAGCCGTAAGCTGACAGCTGACCAGATTGCCGCCAAGAACATCTAAAAGAATGAGTAGCCACAGGGACGAAGAAACGATCATGGAAAATTTTGACTGGAATCAGCTTTCACTAGAGCAATTGAAGTTGCTTCAATCGAAAATAAGCAAAGCGATCGATCA
>NZ_JAAHGN010000604.1:0-4557 GCF_010672485.1 Moorena sp. SIO2C4
TTACATGTAGGGTGGGCAGTGCTCTATCGGATAGAGCACTGCCCACCCTACATGTATATCTGGCTGGTGGGCAGTGCTCTATCCGATTTTCAACTATTACTATCCCTTAATAAACCACTGCCCACCCTACATCTTTATTTATGCCCACCCTACATGTATATCTGGCTCTGGTGGGCAGTGCTCTATCCGATTTTCAACTATTACTATCCCTTGAAAAAGCACTGCCCACCCTACATCTTTATTTATGCCCACCCTACATGTATATCTGGCTCTGGTGGGCAGTGCTCTATCCGATTTTCAACTATTACTATCCCTTAATAAACCACTGCCCACCCTACATCATATCTACATCAGAACTCAATTTGTAACGTTTTGCAACTATGGCCAAAATGGCGGGACAGATTGAGCCTATTGTTCCATTTTTTAGATAGGTCTGGGATTAGCAACATCTCAAGTCTGATTGATTACTTATTTGATATAGGGGTTTCTAGCCTAATCAGACCCGGTGGTGCGTTACGGAACCGGCTGTCCCAATAGTGGGAACCGAAAAAATGAGGGCGAGCCGGTTCCTAACGCACCCTACGTAACTGTTCCCTGTTCCCTGTTCCCTGTTCCCTACTCCCTATTCCCTATTCCCTATAAACATACATTTCATTAATAGGAAAGTAACCATGATAGTAATCAACGATAGCGACAATTCCAATTCACACCCAAACCCATTGCCTACTCCGGTACCACTACCAGAACCAAATCCGAATGATCCTACTGGTTCTATTGGCAATTATGTTTGGTTAGACAGCAACAGAGATGGTCTCCAAAATGAGCCTCCTGAAAATGGTGTCAATGGCGTTACTGTTAATCTCTTCGACATCAACGGTAACCTAATCCAGACAACTACTACGAATGATGATAATAATGAGAATCCTGGTTTCTATCTATTTGAGAATATCCCGGATGACCTTTCTACTCGTTATACCCTGGAATTCGTTGCACCGGAAGGGTTTACTTTTACTACCCAAGATAATGACCCACGACAGTTTATTGATACCGATAGTCCCATAGATAGTGATGTTGATCCCAATACCGGTCGTGTTACTATCGGTCCGATCACTCGATTCTTGCCAGAAGGGATTGACCAATTGGTATGGGATGCTGGTCTGGTGCCAGTTAAACCAGGGTCAACCGGTACCCCAGGGGATGACAAACTGATTGGTACTCGTCGTAATGACCACATTAGTGGTGGAAAGGGTAACGATACTATTGTCGGTCGTGGTGGTAATGATACCCTCTCCGGGGATGGAGGCAAGGATGTAATTAAAGGGGGTGCTGGTAAGGATGTGCTTGATGGTGGCACTGGTCGTGACACGATTAATGGTGGTCGTGGTAATGACACGATTAATGGTGGTGGTGGTAAGGATCGTTTAGTGGGTGGTCGTGGTAATGACCACATCACTGGTGGTGGTGGTGATGACAGGATTAATGGTGGTCGTGGTAGTGATACGTTAGTTGGTGGTGCTGGTCATGATCAGTTTTTGTTCACTAAGGGCAGTAGCTTCCGCCATGGTGACGTGGATGTGATCGAGGACTTTGAAATTGGTGCAGATCTGATTAAATTGAAGGGCTTTGGTGCCATTGATCCTCAACAGTGGTTTCATAGAGCAGTAAAATCTGGTATCCTATCTGACAGTGACAAGGGTGTTGTTCTTTCTCCTAAGACTGGTGGAACCCTTGTGATTGAGGATGTGCATCTAGATCAATTGAGTGGTGACGATTTCCAATTGGTATAGAATAGATTTCTTGCAGAAGTAGGGAATAGGGAACAGAGAACAGGGAACAGGGGATAATAGTAGAACAGGCATCTTGCCTGTGGTGCTATGGGCATCTTGCCCGTGGTGGAATGGGCATCTTGGTAGAACAGGCATCTTGGCTGTGGTGCCATGGGCATCTTGGCTGTGGTGCCATGGGCATCTTGCCCGTTTCATTTCCGGGCAGGCAGGATGCCCACCCCACTCATATTCATTCGAAGATTCAGCAATGCCGTTTGGATTAGCGCTACCACCATCCACAAACAGGTAGTTAGGTGTGCATCAAGACAAGGTCGTTTAAATGCGCGACAGCTTACCAAAAATTTAGGGACTATTTGGGTTGGGAAGTGATTAACCGGAAATGATCTAATATCATGTCCGGTGCTTTCGGTAGTCTTCATAGTTTTCTGAAAAATTTGTCTGGAAATAATTTCACGCTTTTTTAAGTTGAAAGTAATTCACAAACTATTCACACACTAGTGTTATCGCTTTCTAAATCCAGTAGCTATTCAATTTTTGATAACTATCCGGATTTAGAGTTTTGAAGGTGTATTAATAATCGAGAGATTGGTTTTATATCAAAATAATAACGTTTTTTTTAGTTAGTTATTTACCTCAACATTTTGTTGGTTTTATTGATGATTACCACTCAAATATAAATGCTATTGGGAATCATACCAAGAATCAGCAATGCCCAGGTATATAGGGTTTGACGGTTTTTTTTTGTAACTAAATAATATCTAATTTAAATGCACAACAACTTACTCATGATGACTATAGCCTTTGTAATGGAAAGCTTTTGGCCATAACTACTTGATGCTACAAGCTCAAGTGCGGAAAGTGGGGTATTAATTTTCCTGATTATCTAGTTAGCACTTGTAGTATTAATCAGCGTTTACTCAAGTGAAATTCTTTTTCACTCTAGATAGAATAGTTCTCGCTCACCAGAACTACTTAACAGAACATGAGCATGGAAGTAAAGACTGAGAGTGTTGAGACCGGACAAGAGGAGATTAACCTATTTAAACTGGGGTCGATTCTGCTTCGGTTTTGGAAAACGGCATTAGCAGTGGGAACGACAGTTTTTGCAGGGGGGGCAGCAGCGACTTTTCTCAAGACCCCTGAATATGAGTCAGAGATGCTGATCCTAATGTATCGGGAAGCTTCCGTGCCTGATGTTGGTGGGTTACAAGAAACAGAAAAACCTAAAAATAAGGAAAATTTATCTACCGAAATTGAGATTCTTAAAAGTCGCTCTTTGGTTGCTAAGGCAATTAGCCCCCCAGAAAGCTCTTTTGACAAACTGTCTGTTAAAGAAGTAATCGAAAACATGTCGATTCGTCAGGTAGGGGATGCTGATGTACTGATCGTTTCATACCAAGACACAAATCCCCAAAGGGCTCAAAAAGTACTAGAAGCTCTCAGTTATACCTATGTCGATTACAGTATAGAGCGGCAGCGCTCCCAGGCAACCAATGCAATTCAGTTTATTGATGAGCAACTACCGAAAGCACAACAAGCCCTAAATGCAACCACATCAATTCTGCGTAGCTTTCGAGAACGCTATGGTATTGTGGAACCAGAAGCTTATGCTCTTCAGGTATCTGAACTCAAGCAATCTCTTGTGCAACAGGAGCAGGAAGTAGAAATTGCTCTGAGTCAGACTCAGCGACAGTTACAGGAATTACGCCAACAGCTACAAGAAGCAGGTCAACAACCCCAAGCAGCTTTAGCAAATTCGGTTCTCAGCCAAGATCCTTACTATAAAAACTTAGCTAATCAACTGACAGAACTAGAATCCGAGCTGGCTCTAGAGCTAACTCGTTTCCAGGATAATCATCCTGCGGTGGAAAGCTTACAACTGAAGCGTAACCAAATACAGAATCTATTGCAGAAGCGTACCCAAAGCATCCTGGGGTCAGCAAGCTCACAAATTGATATTAACCAGGTAGTGGGATACGGGGAAACTCGCCAAACACTAACTAATCAATTACTTGCTCTAGAGACAGGATTTGCCGCTCAGGAAAACCAGCTAGAGGCTATTCGTAAAGCTCAAACTGAAGTGGCAGCTCAGTTTCAGCAAATTCCCCAACTCCAGCAAGTGTATACCGAGCTACAGCGTCAGTTAGAAGTTAGATCCCAAGCAGTCAATAACTTACTAGAAAAACGGCAAGAGTTACAGATTGCTGAAGCTCAAGAAATTGCCCCTTGGGAGATTCTTGAGTCTCCTTACCTACCAGAAGATCCTATTTCTCCCAATATCAAACTGAATTTGATTTTGGCTTTACTTATGGGAGGATTGTCTGGGGTAGGAGCGGCATTCCTGCTGGAGCGTTTAGACCAGAAGGTAAAACAGGTCGAAGATTTAAAGCAACTAACGGGGCTATCTTTATTAGGAACTATTCCCCGTATCCGGGGACATATAGTCGGTGCTCGAATCGAAGAACAAAGAAGATTATCGAGTGATCAGCAGTCAGCATTTACAGAATCCTTGCGCTCTCTAGCCATGAATTTACGCTATCTTGGTGCAGCTACAAACAGGATCAAGGTTTTGGCTTTCACTTCTGCAATGCCCTCTGAAGGTAAGACAACGATTACCTATCATTTAGGAGCTGTTTTAGCTGAATTCGGTGCAAAAAACCGTTGAAAAACATGAGTAAAGTCTTACAAAAAAGGGTTGACAAAATTCAGACCGCATCCCAAAACAAGATATGAATCGTTTTGGGATGGTCGGTGGAGGGGAGATCGCAGA
>NZ_JAAHGN010000605.1:0-4522 GCF_010672485.1 Moorena sp. SIO2C4
GTTTGCGTTCGCGTAGCGTGGCCGAAAGGCCATCCCATTAAGGATTAGATACCGCAAGGTCAAAAAGTAGGGTGTGTTAGGGGCGCGCCTTGCCATCATATTCAACTTCGTAGCCAGTAGCCCCGTAACGCACCACCACAAGGCTTGCCCTGATTTTCCGCCTCTTTGCGCCTGCTTGGCACAGCCCGCCCGAAAATAATTGTCACGGGCAAGATGCCCGTGCCACAACAACATGCCCGTGCCACAACAACATGCCCGTGCCACAACAACATGCCCATGGTACTTACCGGGTCCGCTACCAAAAGTCGAAAGAACGGGCAAGATGCCCATTCCACGGCAGGATAGATAATCGTGATTTTTTGATGCCATCATGGAAGTAGCTCCTACTTCGTTGGGAGGAAAGCCGCGCTGGGGATGGTTAACGGGCATATCCAGCGCGGTTATTAGTTTCAGCGTCTACTTTCTATACTATACATAACTACTTGAAAAAATGCAAGGGATAATTAATTATTATTACATTTATTTACAATTATTGTGTATCCCATTTTTTTAAATAAATTATGTGTAATTTATGGTTAGGTTTTTCCTTAGTTTAGCCGTTAGCTATTACCTGATATAGTTAGGGAGGGTGGGCAGTGCTTGAAACCAATAAAAACAGATAGCGATCGCATTAATAGCACTGCCCACCTCAGGATTAATCACAATCGAAAAAGTTAGGGAGGGTGGGCAGTGCTTGAAACCAATAAAAACAGATAGCGATCGCATTAATAGCACTGCCCACCCTAGGATTATAAATTTTGGCTCTCCTAGGGTGGCTATGATAAATTAGTATAAAATAATCGCCATAGCCCTTACTAAGTAAGGTTTTGAGCCCACCTCAGGATTAATCACAATCGAAAAAGTTAGGTAGGGTGGGCAGTGCTTGAAACTGATAATAATAGCTAGGGTCCCCATTAATAGGCACTGCCCACCCTAGGATTATAAATTTTGTACTCTTGAATTCAACTAAAACAGTTTCTAGCCTAATGAGGTAGACAATATTTTTTATCTGTTCCCTGATCAGTCAATCCCGTAGGGTCTCCTGATGGAGTATCCCGTAGTTCCTGTCTGGTGGGCAGTGGATCAGATAGATTTACCAAGCTTGCCAATCCCCTTAGCCACTGCCCACCCTACGATTCTAATTATCATGTCCGGATAATTACCTGGTGGGCAGTGGATCAGATAGATTTACCAAGCTTGCTAATCCCCTTAGCCACTGCCTACCCTACGATTCTAATTATCATATCCGGATAATTCCCCTTAATCAAAATCTCCCCCATCTCCCCATCTCCCCATCTCCCCACCCTACCGTTAATTATGGATATTCAAGCGGACTTGATATTATTTCTTCTTGCCCTTACCCTGGGATTTATGTTTGCCCTTACCCTGGGACTGTTCGGGGGAAATCGGTTCGGGATAAATATAGACAGGCTCTTTGCCGTAATTCTGGATATAAAGTTTGGTGCCACCATCAGTAGTTTCACCTTCTAGGATCAGCTTGGATGAGCGGGTGTCAGGATCTGGTTGCGCCGGTGCCTGATAAACAGCTTGGTTGTCCCGGTCATAGAAGATTAATTGACCGTCTTCTTGCATATGCAATTGACCGGGCAACTTGGCAGAGCTGGGATCCTCAAGCAAAACGAAAGGCTGTTCTAAGCTAGTGCCACTTAAGACTGGACCCTGTCCGGGCTCGTTGGTCAAAATGGCAGTGCCATCAAGAGCCATAATCGTCTCTCCCGGCGCTAAGAAGCCTTCTCCTCTGGCATCGAGAACGTTGACATCCATAATCTCGCCGACGAGATTGGTCATCATCAGTTCTTTAATCTTGTATTGATCCCAGTTATAGTATTTAGCTAAGAGCTTTAAGTAAGTCAGCTTGCTGGCAGCCGCAATTGGGGTCATATCATAAGCACCAACTGCTCCTACCTGACTCAGCCAGGAACCTGCTGCATAAGTCTGGGAATTGACAATCCCGCTGAGAACCTGTGTACAGTCAACGATCACCGTACCGTTGTTATTAGCTTCTTGGAGAGTTTTATAAATCGCCCCATTCTCAGGAGTGTCTGGATTGCCAGAAGGGAAATTCCCTGCCCCATAAGACTCCAGAATTAAACCATCTACTCCCTGATTAATACAGGCCGCCAGCATATCCCCAAGTACGCTGGTATTGGGGTCAGTAGAGACATCATAATAGGCGGGGAAAGCGGAAAAGGGAAGAACGGTAGTGTCGTTAATATTATCGTTAATGTAGGTTAGTTGAGCCAATAAAGCGTCATAAGCAGGCTCGCCCTGGACAGAGAGTGCCAGGGAGGGGTCTGTGGGCAAGGGGCGCACGAGTTTGTTGTTCACGTCAAACTCTAACCCATATTCCCCAATATTGGGATAGTTGGGAGTGGAGAAGGCTTTGAACTCACTGGCGTTGGTCTTGACCGTGCGATTGCCCCTCATTAAGGTGGAATCAAAGTACAGACAAACTTCAGGTACACCTTCACAACAGGAGGTTACGGCACCACAGACGTTTTGGAGTGCATCGGTGTTGAAACGTACAGTATAGGAAGAGTCCGCTTTCTCTACAAATAGTGGCAGTTGGGACCCAGTCACAACCACCGGCTTGCTCAACAAAGCGTTATAGTTGCCATCGCTATCCAGCCCCGTCATCAAAAACGACAGTATCGAAGCCGTCCAAGCCATGGTGTCCGTGCCATGGAGCACAATAAAAGCCTGATAGCTGCCGTAGGCTTCTAGGATTGCCATCGCAATTGTACACCAGTCTTTCGGCTGCAAGTTGGTACTGTCGAGAGTGCTGTTATTCGGACCAAACCCGATATCAATATAACCAATGGTACAATCGGGATATTGACTTTGAATAATCGGCAAAATATTCTCATCAAACGCCTTTTGGAAACCAACAGTATCTAGTGGATACAGCCCATCAGGTCCCTGCACAGAACCAATCGTGCCCCCTGTGTATAAAATCCCTATGTTCATTAAACAATTAGAAAATTTGTTTGCTACTAAAGTATACAGAATTGATGGAAAAAGGGAACAGGGAGTCGGGAGTCGGGGAAAGAGTTACCATAGAGGAATACTCCTTTTTTACGCCGCCATCGCTTATATTTGTAAGCCTATAGCCAAGTTAATAAAGAGTTACCAACTCCACAAATACTACAGTTAGCCTAGAAGCGCGATCGCATCTGCCAATCCATGACAGCAGTAGGGTGGGCAGTGGCTGATGATATAGATTCACGGCTGCTGGCGATTCTCTGTGGAATGGGCATCTTGCGTGGAACTGGCATCTTGCCAGTTTCAATATATTTTCGTGCGGGCAGGATGCCCACTCTACTATTTTCGTGCGGGCAGGATGCCCACTCTACTCCTATTCATTCTAAGACTGACGCAACGTCAAAATCTGAAATAACATTAGTATCTAAAATCATGAAAACCTACACCTCTTATGACACTGACTACTATCAATGGATAAACGAAACGGTAGAAAATCTCCGAAACCGTAATTTTAGTGAAGTGGACTGGGATAATTTAATTGAAGAAATTGAAAGCATGGGTAAAAGTGAAAAACGAGCATTATTGAGTCTTTTAACCCGTCTTTTAGAACACTTGCTGAAACTGGCTTATTGGAAGTCTGAACAAGAACAAAACAGGAATCATTGGGCGGCTGAAGTGGTTAACTTTCGCGCCCAAATTAAAACTATTATTGAGGATAGCCCTAGCCTTCGTACTCAACTGGAAATTTTCTACAACAAAGCCCATCCTAGTGCGGTAAAATCCGTTTCTAAACTGTTTACACTTCCTCCAGAAGCGGAAATTGATTTCACACAAGCTTTGGATGAGGATTGGTTTCCATAACGCTTTGCGAGTTGTTTAAGTACATAGTTATGGTTGTTTAGGGAACAGGGAACAGGGAACAGGGAACAGTAAATAGAGCAATTGGCCTCTAAAATATTTTTGTTTCTGGGAAATTAATAAGCATAATTTATGGTTTTTGCGCACTACTAAAGCGTTTTTAATAACTATAAATTACACATAATTTTCCCCCAATTACCGATTTCCGATTCCCTGTTTCCTACGTTACAAAACTTTAGTTATGTTACTCTATAGTCCCAGGGATTGATAATGGCAATATTACAGTTTTTAAAATCATCAACATTCCGAGTAGCAAGGGTAGCATGATGGCTATAACAAATAGCTGCAATTTGAGCATCGGCTTGAGAAATTGGTTGTCCTATTTTTTTTCTTTCGCATGCAATTGATGCAAAACTTACAGCCGCTTTTTGGTCAAAGTAAAGAATACGGCCTGAGAAGTCTTCTGTAAACATTAAGTTAGCCGCTTTTTGCAGTTCATCTTGTCTTTTACCTTGGGGTAAAATAGCCAGGGTAAGCGCAAGAAAAAATTGCCCATAATGTGCATTGGCTGGATATCGGTTGATCGTGGCTCGAAACCCCTATAATCTCGTAGAACTTGATA
>NZ_JAAHGN010000606.1:0-4542 GCF_010672485.1 Moorena sp. SIO2C4
CACAGCACTCCCGCCTAGTAAAATAACACCCCCAATACCCAACTCTTGCAACCAACGCTGCAATTGCTGGGCTGGGGGTTCCCAAATCGGATACTGAATTTGGTGATCAAATAGGTAGCCGGATGCTCGAACCACTACCATTTGCGCCACCTGTTCTGCTAGGGAAAGGTTATTTAGATCAGGCAGTGACTTTGGGAGAGAATTCAAGCTTGTGCTCCAGAAATATCGTCTTCGAGTTGCTTGCTCTGGCGTTCTTGAGAAAGCTGATTCAGTAAGTTCAGCATCTGATCGCCTCCTTCGAGACCACGGTCTTCAATAAACATCACCTCTGGTGTGCGGCGCAGGCGAATCCGCCGACCTAGTTCTCGGCGGACATAACCTGTAGCTGATTTTAATCCAGCCATTGTTTTAGATCTTGCCTCATCAGTGCCATAGATGCTGACATAGATCTTAGCGTGCTGCAAGTCGCCAGAGACATCAACGTTGGTAATGCTAACCATCCCACTACCGACCCGGTCATCTTTGATATCGTTAAGCAACATTTGACTAACCTCCTGCTGAATTAGGGAGGAAACCCGAAAAACACGGCGATTTGTAGTCATGACGTTCCCTTTGTTAAAGTATGGGCATCATCGAAAGCTGCGCGCACCTAGTCTAAACCTAGTCTAAACCTAGTCTAAACCTAATCTAAACCGGACTGAAGCCGAGCATGCCACGTAGGGTGAAAACCAAGAATAGAGAAACTCCCACGGCTATGCCAATTAATGCGATCGCAGTTAGGGGGCGGTTCAGTAGTGGTTTTACCAGCAAAAACAGGGAATAGAATATCCCTAGAGTAATACTGATTAGATAGCGTGGGTAACGAGATACATTTTTAAAAAAGTCTTCCATTATCCTATAAACTATTATCGTGCCATTTTTAATACGTAAGCATTCAGCTATCAACCCTTAGCTATCATGACTCATCAACAGGAGGTAGTAAACAAGCTGGGGGGTGCTGGTATCGCTGGTTGAAAATCCCTGTTCGTTTTACTCATCCGACCCCGTGTAGTTAAAGCGCTTGCTAGCTGATAGCTGATAGCTGACGGCTGATAGCTTACTTTAATACTGGTAGCACTTTTTTAGCTTCTTCCGTACTTATTCTGGTAATTTGTAATAAACAATGCCAAAAAATTCCCCCCTCTTAGTAAGGGGGGGATTAAGGGGAGTTAGCACAGGATAACTAGGGGCTTTACCCTACAATCATTTACTCAACTCCTTGAGGCAAAAGCTCTCGGTTTTCCTTACGACTGACTTGTACCTTACCCTCTTCATTGACATCAACATAGGCAATATCTCCTTCCTTAATGCGACTGGAGAGAATTTCTTCTGCCAGCACATCCTCCAACAACCGCATGATTGCTCGACGTAATGGTCTGGCCCCGTAGCTGGGGTTGTAACCCTCTTCGATCAAACGGTCTTTGAACTTCTCGCTGACTTCTAGAGTAATGCCTTGTTCGTACAGACGACCAAACACTTCTTTTAACAGAATCTTGGCAATGTCCTTGACTTCTTCTTTGGTCAACTGACGGAAGACGATAATCTCATCTAAACGATTCAGAAACTCTGGGCGGAAGTACTGTTTAAGTTCTTCGTTGACTAGATTCCGAATTCGATTATATTGGGATTCCGCTTGATTATCGCTGAACTCGAAGCCCAGTTGTCCGCCACCCTTTTCAATAACCTTGGAACCGATATTCGAGGTCATGATCAGCAGGGTGTTCTTAAAGTCTACCGTCCGACCCTTGGAGTCAGTCAACCTGCCATCCTCTAGGATTTGCAGTAGCATATTGAACACATCTGGGTGTGCCTTTTCAATTTCATCGAACAGCACTACTGTGTAAGGACGACGACGCACTGCCTCAGTTAGTTGACCACCTTCGTTGTAGCCCACATATCCAGGAGGCGAACCTACCAACTTACTAACGGTATGGCGCTCCATGTATTCGGACATATCTAGGCGCACCATGGCTTCTTCAGACCCGAAGAAGTAAGCTGCCAAAGACTTAGCTAATTCTGTCTTACCGACCCCTGTAGGTCCAGAGAATACAAAACTGGCAATAGGACGGTTGGGATTCTTTAAGCCTACCCTTGCTCGACGAATTGCTCGGGAAACGGCTTTAACCGCATCTTCCTGACCAATCAGGCGCTGATGCAGGGTATCTTCCATGTGAAGTAGTTTCTCTGACTCTGATTCAGTCAGTTTTTGTACCGGCACACCAGTCCAAGAGGCAACAATGTGAGCAATGTCCTCTTCATCTACAATTGGGCTTTCATCAGTACCCCGAGATTCGCTCTTCTTGCTTTGGGCAATTGAGCGAATTTCCGCCTTTATTTCCATTTCGCGATCGCGCAGTTCCCCAGCTCGATCAAAGTCCTGGGAGCGTACCGCATCATCTTTTTCTTTGAGGACCTGACGCAGTTCTTTATCTAGCTCTTTTGCTGCTGGGGGCAACTGGGAGTTAATCAAACGCACTCGGCTTCCTGCTTCATCGATCAGGTCAATGGCCTTATCTGGCAGGTAACGGTCGGAAATATAACGGTCTGAGAGGTTTGCTGCTGCTTCGAGAGCCTCATCGGAAATTTTCAATTTGTGGTGTTGCTCGTAGCGCTCCCGCAAGCCGTATAGAATCTCAATAGTTTCTTCTACTGACGGTTCACCGACCATTACTGGTTGGAAACGACGTTCTAGGGCTGCATCCCGCTCAATGTGTTTGCGGTACTCATCCAAAGTTGTCGCTCCAATGCACTGCAATTCTCCCCTTGCTAAGGCTGGTTTGAGGATATTTGCCGCATCAATTGCCCCTTCAGCTGCACCTGCACCAATCAGGGTATGAACCTCGTCAATCACCAGGATTACGTTAGATGCCTGACGAATTTCATCCATAATTTTTTTCAGGCGTTCTTCAAACTCACCCCGGTATTTGGTTCCAGCAACCAGTAAGCCAATATCGAGGGTAACGACTCGCTTTTCTTCCAAAATGTCTGGAACATCATTGTTAGCGATTCGTTGGGCTAAGCCTTCTGCGATCGCAGTTTTTCCTACCCCTGGTTCTCCGATCAATACTGGGTTATTCTTGGTACGGCGTCCCAATATCTGGATTACCCGTTCTATTTCCTTTTCCCGTCCTACTACTGGATCTAGCTTGCCTTCACTAGCCATCTGGGTTAGGTTCGAGCCAAACTCATCGAGAGTAGGAGTCTTTGTACGACCTTGAGAGGCTCCTGCTGTGACTTCCGCCGTTTCACCCAACATTCTGATAACTTGGGTTCTGACTTTAGACAGGTCTACTCCTAGGTTTTCCAAAACCCTAGCCGCTACGCCTTCTCCCTCCCGTATTAGCCCAAGTAGCAGATGTTCTGTACCAATGTAGTTATGGCCTAGCTGGCGAGCCTCTTCTAGGGATAGCTCTAGAACCCGCTTTGCTCTAGGGGTAAACGGGATTTCGACAGCAACGAAGCCGGAACCCCTGCCAATAATTTTCTCAACTTCAATCCGAGCGTCTTTGAGATTTACGCCCATAGATTTGAGGACCTTGGCAGCTACGCCAGTTCCTTCTCCAATCAAACCCAGGAGGATTTGCTCTGTGCCTACGAAATTATGACCTAGGCGACGTGCTTCTTCCTGAGCCAGCATGATCACCTTAATGGCTTTTTCTGTAAAGCGTTCAAACATGGCGTATTCCCATCACCTGTTGCATGCCCGTGTAAGCTGATTCTAGCACAGGTAAATCAGCCCACTGTTGATTTTTACACAACTCGCAGCAATTGAAACAGTTATTTACTTACTTCCCAGCCATTTCTGGCGATTAGCCATTAACCAATTTCCAGGTCAATCTCTGCCAAGCGCTGTTTAATTTCCTCGTAACAATCGGCCATTGTTTTTTCAAATTCAGGGGTTTTCAGACCCCCTCGCCATAAAATCAGAGCATCCTCCCCAGTATCTTTGTAATAATTTCTACGTCGTCCAGCTTCAGTAAAGCCGAACTTTTGGTAAAGAGCCAGTGCTGCTTGATTAGATGGTTTCACCTCTAAGGTTGCCCACTCTAAATTACGCTGTTTAGCATCTTGTAGCAATGAATAAAGCAGTAATTGACCCAAACCTTGACGTTGGTAGTCAGGATGCACTGCCAGAATAATAATATGGGCTTCCTCCAAAATTGACCAAAAACAACCTAAGCCTACCAGGCAATTGGGTAATGAGGTGATGGGAACACCTGTGCCTTCAAGCAAAGTTGGTTTTTTGCCCCCTTTTGGAGGAGCTTCCAAAGCCAACAACTGACTGTTGGGGCTATCCAACTCTCGCTCGTAACCCGACCGAGTCCAAAGTCCACCAAAACACAGCTGATCTAGTGCCACTGCGGCACTTAGGTGCTATGCTTTGAGGGGTTTAAGTTTTAAGACAGTCACAGCCTTCAATTGTACACTGATTAACGAGACGCAAGTTCCAACTGTAAAGCAAAATCAGGAAAATAATTACATAATGCTATCGACTCAACCCAT
>NZ_JAAHGN010000607.1:0-4539 GCF_010672485.1 Moorena sp. SIO2C4
TCCAGGACGAGTCCTAGTGACTACCTTTGCCTCCTCAGTTCACCGGATAAGTATAGTCCTGGATATCGCCCAAAAACAAAACCGGAAGGTGGCAATTGTGGGTCGTTCCATGCTGAATGTGATTGCCCACGCTCGTAGCCTGGGTTACATTAAATGCCCAGATAACTTGTTTGAGCCGTTAAAAGCAATTAAAAATATAGCGCCAGAAAAAATCCTGATTCTGACAACGGGTTCTCAAGGGGAACCGCTAGCCGCAATGACTCGGATTTCTAAAGGGGAACACCGGGAAATTCAAATCCAAGCAGGGGACACAGTTGTCTTCTCTGCCAACCCCATTCCTGGTAATACGATTGCGGTGGTGAATACCATTGATCGGTTAATGAAGCTGGGAGCCAATGTAGTGTATGGTCGTAAGCATGGCATTCATGTTTCTGGTCACGGTGCTCAGGAAGACCATAAACTGATGTTGGCTCTAACACGACCAAAATTCTTTATGCCGGTGCATGGTGAACATCGGATGCTAGTTAAACATGCCTTGATGGCTCATAGTATGGGTATCCCTGTGGAAAATACTGTGATTACCGACAATGGGGATGTAGTGGAGTTATCTGAGGACAGCATTAGTATTACAGGTAATGTCCCCTCAGGTATTGAACTGGTAGACCGCACTGGTATTGTTCATGACAATGTTATGAAAGAACGTCAGCAGTTGGCTGGAGATGGAGTAGTGACTGTAGCTGCAGCAATCAGTTGGGATGGCAAACTCCTTGCCAAGCCAGAAATTCATCTGCGGGGTGTGGTCTCACCGTTAGAAACATCCCTCCTGCAACAGTTGGTGATCAAAAGAATTGAACGGACATTAAGCGATCGCTGGTCAGATTTTGATAAATCCTTGACAGGGAAACCGACGGAAATTGATTGGGAAGGCTTGCAAAAGCAAATTCAAGCTGACCTCCAGCGTTTAGCTCGCCGGGAACTCAGAAGTCGTCCGCTGTTGGTGTTCTTGCTGCAAACCCCAGAGGAACCACCAGTTAAGGTCACAGGTACACGACGTCGGCGCTCTACTGCCAAGGTGGCATCATAAGCAGAAGGGTGAAGGTTCGCCCTTGGCGTCCTTTTTGCCTTATTTTCGTTCTTAATTCCCAAAAAGACTGACTTCAACACTCAGGAAACAACTCAATGTTGAAGTCAGTCTTTTTTTTTATGACATTAGAGTCACTGATGAGTTATTCTAATCAGTGTGATGAGTTATTCTAATCAGTGTGATTACTCAATCCCTATTGCCAAATTGCCAAAGTTCCGTAAGACTGACCAAGCTTGGTCATTAAGGATCTTGGCAGCATATCAGTAGATGCAGTTAATTACACAGATCAGCTAGTTTCACAGATAAGCTGGTACACACTAAACTGATCTATTGGAATTGATCACAGCTTGTTGGCAGTTGATGCTTAACCCTTAACAGTCAACTATGCTTTAAGCGCGCTACTGGAAAAGCTGCGCTTGCCAGTTATCAACTCTGATGCCCCTGTAGCGAAGGAGCTGAGGCTGGATTACTAAACCAAAAGCTCAGTTTATGTCCCTCGGAACTATCGCGCACCAATGGCTGCAATTGAGTAGCGTAAATGGGTATTAGCTTACCTGGTTTACACTAACTGCTATCTATAGGATTTTTCCAGGATTTTTCCTGACCTAGCCATGTTTGTGTCGATTGACTATATATATTTAATTCGATTTTAAGATCAGCTGCTGATTTCCAGCGGCGAAGAGACCCTATTCCAATAGTGATAGGGTAAGGACAAAAAAAAGGCGGTATGCCTGTAATAACCACCAATATCGGCTCTCCTCAGGCAGAGGGGGGGGTGTTATCTTGCTCTGGCAAGATATACATAAAAATGATCCTCTGTCAATCCGGTATGAGAAAGATATCTTGTGTAGTTATATTACAGGCGACTGGATTACCGCCTACTAGTAGTATCACAGGTAAAAGACATGAGTGTATCTGATTATACAATAAGTCAGCTAATCATTACAAGCCGGGTTTGGATTAACCCAGGAACAGATTCCTCCAAGGTTACAATTCCTGCCTTACCCGGCAAGACCAGGAAGACTTTTGATCTGCTGGAGTCATTACGGCAGTGGCTGAACCAAATTGAGGTTGATAACCCCAAATTAGCCCACCGTCTCTGCCGACTAATTCCAGCCCAGTGTCCTTTTGAACGGCAGATTAAACTGTTCAATCGCACTCTACTTCGGATTCCACCATTGTGTAAACTCAATCCTGTCTATGATGAAGTGGTAGCCCTGCGCTTCCGAGCACTGTCTTATCTGGCGGATGAATGTGGTGAAGATATCACCTGTTACTGCTAAAATTCCGAAACGAGAATTTTAGCTGCGGGCGTCGGGAAACCGTGCCTATTAGAAAACATCATGGCCATTATTGCCCTAAAAGCCTGGTATCTCCAGAAATACGAACCCATCAAAGAATTGGAGAAACGCCACCATGACCTGCGTTTGAGCAAAAATAGTTTGCTTAAGTCAGGCTTAAGAGCAGATTTTTTGGATGATAGCCAGGATGTGAAAAACTCTGAATGGTTTAAGCGCTACCTAGCAGGGGAAACGGTGGAGTTCTACATAGAAGGTAGTGGGGGCTATGCCATTTCCAATATTGACTTGATTTCTCACGAGATTTACTTCACGAAGCGAGAGGTAATGGCACAACTGTCGCCAATAATCTTTGTGAGTTACCAGACTGAATACAGTGCCTCTAGTGAGGCTTTGCGTAGCACCCTGTCAGATACCCTAGACACCTTTAATCAGCGATCGCGTTTACCCCTAACCCTAGAAGAATCCCGACGCCCAATTGGTCAACCAATGCGCCTGGGGAGTACCCAGATGCGTAAAATCCGCAAAAGTCTGGTATTCATTGCTGATGGCACCCCGGTGGCTGGTCTAGCAACGGAAAACAAACCGTTACTGATCCCTAGTCCCTATGTTTGTGTGGAAATCGGCTATGCTTTAACGGCTAAGCCGACGGAACAGATTTTGCTGGTGAAAATGGAGCGACCAGATTTACCAGGACAGTTTCCTTTTGATCTGCCTAGCTACCAGCAGCTGATTTGGCAAAATCCACAGGAACTGCGCCAAATGTTGCCAACGGTGATGGAAAATTTGCTGAAACGGTTTAATTTATCAATCTAAGTAATCTGTAAATCTCAAGCAAGACTGGTGGATAAAGGACAAAGGAGGTGTAAGGGGATTTGGTGTATTGGGAATCCCTTTGAACTTGGAGCAATGACTTTTTGCCTTCCCCTTCAAGGTCGCTGATAATAGTTGGGATGGATTAAGGAGAATTTTCGATGCCAAGAACCCCAGACGAGTACGCTGTTCACATTCTTTTGTCAAGTGGTCACCGGGAAGAAGTACGGTTTGCCACAATTAAAGAGTTTCAAAAGTGGTATAGTGGCGAACTTATCCCAAAATCTAACTCTGAAGACTTCATTAGCGTACCCATTAAAAATGTTCAAGGGGAGTACATGGTAGTACGTCCTGCTCGGATCGCTGCTATCCGGGTGGAACCTATTTTCTCTGGTAGCGTCGAACGTTTTTAATGCAGCTTGACTGCTTTGACTCGGCAATAGCTGGTGATTGAATTCTTGGCAAGTATGAGAAAAACTCTAACTAGGATTTCCCTGACCATAGGAATAGCCATCCTACCGATTAGTGGTGCTGCAGTTGCTAGTGTTCCGCTGCAAGCGGTTCAACTAGAGACTGTTCAGTTCAATCAGGATCCATTGGGTTTAGATGAACAGCTTTGGAAGCGTCCTGGTGGTAAGTCAGGGGACTGGCGAGTGATGTTGAGGGCGATAGACAATAGCTTGCGTTATCTGAAAACCCCTAGTGCGGCTAAGGCTTACCAAAACTATTCCGTACCAGGAGTAACTCGCGATCGCGTCCGCCGTTCTCTAGTCCGTTTCCGCCAACTCCTGATCAAGTCCCCTACTCCTAAAGCGCTGCAAGCAGCCATCCAACAAGAGTTTGTCTTTTACAAGAGTGTGGGGAAGGACAATCAGGGAACTGTTGGGTTCACGGGTTATTTTGAGCCAGTGTATGCTGGGAGTCGCACACCTAGTGCTGAGTATCGCTATCCCCTTTACCGACTACCTTCTGATTTCCAACGTTGGCAAAAACCTCACCCAACCCGTGCGGCATTGGAAGGATGGGATGGTTTAGGGAAAAATAGCCCACTACGAGGGAAAGAACTAGTTTGGTTACGCGATCGCTTAGAGGCGTTTTTGGTTCACGTTCAGGGTTCAGCGCGAGTTAGAATGCCGGATGGCACCTTGATGAGCGTGGGCTATGCCGGTAAGACGAGTCATCCCTACACTAGTATCGGGGGACAACTGGTTAACGATGGCAAGATGGAGCTAGAAGGGCTAACCCTGCCTGCGGTGATCGATTATTTCCGCACTTCACCGACGGAACTGAGTCAATATTTACCCCGCAATAAAAGTTTTGTGTTCTTCCGAGAAACCAGGGGGA
>NZ_JAAHGN010000608.1:0-4528 GCF_010672485.1 Moorena sp. SIO2C4
TTTGAGAGAAATATATGCCATATGAGGAAATATAAAGAATAATTCATTAAGTAAGAATCCCCACCTCGCAACGGGTGGATCAAATGGTGGTACTTGTTTTCAGAAGAGAAAAATAAATCATTCCCTCTCCATGGCAATGACCTAATTTCATACATTTTATTCCAGGTAACAGTACTCAAGGGACGCACGAGTGAAGTAACCTACCGACAAGCCCTGATTCAAGTTTGTCGTTACCTCAAAATTCCTTATTCTCAACGTCTGACTACAACTGACTTGGAAGCAGAAATATTTCTTCACCTAATGGAGAAAACCTGGAAACGCTTACCAACCCAAGAGCAGCAATCCCTAACAGTACAGGTACAGAAATGCTTAGCTAAGTCAAAACTCCCTGAACCCTTACCTGTACAAATCCAGCACAATCCTATCGACTTTTTACTCAAAGGTGGTAGCGCCCTAGCATTGACCTCGATTCTAAAGCCAATAATACTGCAACAGGTGGCACGCCAGTTTGCCCTGCATTTCGCTCGCTATCAGGTGGCTAAACAAGCCCTAGTGAAGGGGGGTTTGGCAGCAGCAGCTCAGTTTCAGAACTACTTGACAGTACAAACAGCACGACAGGGAATGGCACTCAGTGCTGCTCGTTATGGGGTTACTCGGAGTGTTTTTGCCTGCCTAGGTCCGATCATGTGGAGCTATTTCTTCGTTGACTTAGGCTGGAGAGCGATCGCAACCAACTACGGTCGGATTATTCCAACAATCTTAACCTTAGCACAAATTCGCCTGACTCGTGCTGAGTGCTGGGAACCAGTTTAGATTGATAGTAGTGGTTAGTGGTTAATTGGTTCTTGGGAAAGAATAGACATCCAAACAATCACCTACAAATAGGTTGGAAGTGCGCTAAGCTGGGAACTCTTATCTTTCCCCTATTTCCAGCTTTAGGCGCAGTGGGGTTAGTTCTAGCTGTGGGAGATACTTGGCGGCAAAAGTACACCAGTATAATCTCAAAACCCCTAAACTGGGGATTGGCTATTTTGAGTATCTGGCTGCTCATTACTGCTAGCTTAGCATTTAACCCCACAGAAGCGTTCCTAGGTTTAGGGAATTTTATCCCCTTCTTCGCCGTTTTCGCTGGTTTGTCTACCCTAATCAAAACCCCAGCACAGCTGAGGCAATTAGCCTGGATTCTAGTTATTCCTTCCCTAGCAGTAACTATAATGGGTTTTGCTCAGATGGTTTTGGGTTGGACTAGCCCAAAACTATTATCACTAGTCTTTGGTTCAACCTTGGTAGCTAACGGGAATCCTCCAGGTCGGATGGATTCAGTGTTTTTGTATGCCAATATCCTAGCCGCTTATCTACAAATACCATTAATTTTAGGGATAGGGCTGTGGATTGAGAGGTTTCAAGCTAGGCGTTGGAGCTGGCATCGATTCGATTATCCGCTGTTGTTCTTGAGTGTGGTGGTGATCGGTAATGCGATCGCACTAGTTTTGACCAACTCCCGCAATGCTTGGATAATCGCTGTTTTGGCTTGCCTTGCCTTTGCCCTTTACTTAGGTTGGTACTGGCTGGTCACAGCAGTTACTGCTGCTGTTGGTAGTGTTCTGTGGGCATCATTTGGTCCAATGCTAGGGCGTCAATGGCTGCGTAGTATTGTCCCAGCATACTTTTGGATGCGATTGTCTGACCAGTTGTATCCCGACCGGCCCATCGCTACCTTGAGGACAACCCAGTGGCAATTTACTTGGTCAATGATTCAGGAACGTCCCTGGTTGGGTTGGGGGTTACGCAATTTCACTCCTCTTTACCAGTCACAAATGGAAGTCTGGCTTGGTCATCCCCATAATCTACCTCTAATGTTGACTGCTGAAACTGGCATCCCAGGCACACTGATGTTGAGTGGATTAGTTGGCTGGATTATGGTTGAAGGTATCCAACTATTAAGGGTTTGGTCAACCGTTGCGACCCCTACCACTAGACAAGATTGGCATCAAGACAACTTAATTCTGTTCAGTTATCTGGTGGCTTTTGGCAGCTGTACTCTATTCAATCTGCTGGATGTAACTCTGTTTGATTTTCGGGTTAATACCTTGGGATGGCTGTTGTTGTCAGCGATTCGTGGCGTGGCGTGTCACCGATAAAAGGGGGCTCGGGGGATGAGAAGCCCTTGCCTAATAGACATCTCCAGAAACTCGGTTTTGACCCAGGCAGTACAAGGGTTTGAGGTTAATTTTTGGAGATGTCTAATGGCATAGGGAGGGATAATCCCCCGCAGCCAGCCGAACGCCCCCCGCGTGACCAAAGGTCAAGGGTTCAATACCCTTGAGGTTGGCTAATAAATCTTCCGGAATATCCACGCATCTTGATGTAGAATAAATATAGACTGAAATGAGCTAAGACACTCCTAACTTTCGGCAAAGCCGACGCTACGCGAACGGAGAAACGGCTAAGCCAGTAAGTCAGTGTCGGCGAGTGATGCGCTTGCTCGAAGTATTGGGGCTGTCGGGGAATTGACTCGGTTGTAGAAGCTGCGGAAGTGTCCGTAGAGTAAGCCAGCCTGGAGGTTAGGCACTTGACCCTTAAGCTTAATTAATCTGGAGCTTGAGCGCGTCAAGTCTGCGCTTAGCTACTGAAACCAACACGCCTGTTGCTTGGGGGTGAAAGCCCCCAGCTTCTAGCCGTGGGGAAGCTTACATTTAACCTAATTTAGTTCTAGATAAAGCAATTAGCTAAACCTTAGTTGAAAAGGAGTCATCTAAGCAAGGGTCAGGATAACCGCTCCCATGTTCACTAGAATACGCGAAGTTAAGCTTGGTTTACCCGATTTGTCGGGTTTTGTGCCAGGATTACAAAATCAGGATCCTTCCAGATGTCACAATAATCGAAAGCGTTGTCTAACCAGTTAGGATAAAACTGCGGTGGCACAAGATCGGGTCAGAAAAAACATTAGGAATCGCGAAAGCCCAAACCCTACTAGTTATTACGAAATACTGGGATTGCACCCTAGTGCATCACCCATAGCTATCCGACGTGCCTATCGGCAACTCAGTAAGCGCTATCATCCTGATACAACCGACTTACCCACTGAAACTGCCACGATTAAATTCCAAAAGCTGAACGAAGCCTATGCTACCCTGAGTAATCCAGAGCGACGAGCAATGTATGACCAAAAAATTGGTTATTCCCGCCTCAATGTTATTCAGCCACCCCCTAGTTTAAACAATCCAGTTAATCAAAAGCCACCAAGATCCTCGTCCTCAGCTTACCTTGATCCCACTGACCGCCCCCTTTCAGCTGGGGAGATTTTTGTCTTATTCATTTTAGGAGTAACCTTTTTAGGCTGCTTACTACTAGCGATAGCTATTGGATTAACCCAAGGTGAATCTGCTCTGCTAATTTCTAAACCCAGTGGTCATGATTTGCTTACCGTACCCCAGATTAATTCTATTCAACAGGCGAAACCTGCTAAGTTGGATAGTCAAATACCGGTTAATAACCAATCAGCCCAAAATCTCCAGATAAACCATTCCTAAGAATAACTGATCAAGAATAACTTAGAATATTAATTATAGTTAATCCCTTATAATTATGGTTAATCCCTTATAATAGGGTTGATACCATAAATTTTAATTGTGTTAATTGTTAATTTAAAATTGTCAGGTGACCATTGACAATTTTAAATTTTATACTGATGTACCACCAATAATTATAAATAGTTAATCGGACTCGATATGACACTTCCGCCAGGTGATACCCCCTTGTATAACCACCCTCTACCTGAAATAGAGAGGTGGCTGAAAAGACTAGGATGTGAACAAGACAGTAAGGATCTACATTGCTGGCGTGTTGATCGACCTACCTGGAAAGCAGAACTTTGCCTTGAGGTAGAGGAGTTAATCGTGCGCTACCTCAAGTCTGGGGAAGATGGACAAGATATTCAACGATCGTTCAAGTATTCCCTCAGCCGCAAAGATATAGAAGATGCAGTTTTCTGTGGTCCTTAGTCGGTGAAGGGTCTGCTTGAGTTGAAAGTTAGAAGGTTGTTCGCGTAGCGTGGCCGAAAGGCGAAGGTTAGAAGGTTGAAGGTTGAAGGTTGAAGGTTTAATGTTGAAGGTTTAATGTTGAAGGTTAGAAGGTTAGAAGGTTGAAGGTTGAATGTTCCAACTATAGCAGTTTTCAATGGGGTGAGGTACCCCACCCTTTGGGTTTGAGGGAGTAGGGAGTCGGGTCAATGAAAATTGAATGTACCTCATAACTATGAGAAATGCTATAGCTTTTATCAGCTATAACCTTGAACCTGAAACCTACTCTACGGTAACGCCAAAGGCGAACAACTAAAAAACCTTTAACGAAAAAACCTACCCTACAAGGGACGCCAAAGGCGAGCAACTAAAAAACCTATGGGTGCGGCTCTTTTAAAAGTACGGTAGACTAGATCTCAGTAAAACTGACAAATTAGTCAGAGTAATAGTTTGAGTCAATACCTCCTGGTGGGTGACCAGCTGAAAAAGTCAGCAGTAGTTCAGGA
>NZ_JAAHGN010000609.1:0-4520 GCF_010672485.1 Moorena sp. SIO2C4
TCGCGCAGCGTCGGCTTTGCCGAATCCAAAGATGCTAAAGTTCCCGAGTAATCAGGGAATAAATTCCTGTTCGGGCTAACCCCATAGATAGAATCTAGGGGCTTGCGCCCTCAGGGTTTTCGGTCAATGCTAGAGCTGAGGTTGGTGGATATCAGGCAGAACGATTCAGATTTCCCTCGAAGTTAGCTCCTTCATAATGTGTTACATACATGAGCTTTTCTACCCTTAGCTACTTAAGGCTCCTTCATTCTTACGGTAACTTCCGAGGCAGGCTATGGGGAAAAGGGTTAAAACTTATTGAATAAGGCGACCCTATCTAAGGTTTCTATCCAGGGAAGGACGGGGCTTGAGACCCAAAATTTTTGGTCAGAGGCGATCCGCTACTGCCCGGGGACGGGCGTGTACCCATGAGGAATGACTAGCGTACCCATTATTATCAATACCTAGGGCAAAAACTGTTCTTCATACTTACGCCATGGAGCTAAATACCCCTATCCTAATTACACAAAGCAATTGAAAGTTTTATAAATATTTATTAATCAAGACTTGACATACGGCATTTTTGTTGAACTTGTCACCAATGGCCTAATAGTTACGCCTCCCAGACAAGTAAAGTGGACTGTTAAGAGTTGGAAACTTTGGGTCTCGGAATAGGGAACAGCAACGGTTTGAGCAACTTTAATTTTCTTAACACAGTTCAAAAAAAAAAAAAATTAATAGCGTTTCTCTTGGTAATCAGATCTAGAGCATTTTTTCCCTACTCTCTACTTCCTACTCCCTAAAACCTAGGATGAAAGTACCTTAATCAATGGATTACTGCTAGTGAGTACTCCTAGATGTCAGAGTACTTAGGTTTTATATAGCTGCTATGGTTGGACGAGAGTCAAGCAGAATTTATTTACGATTAGGGTTGACAGGTTATTTTTTTCGTGCTAAATTTCTCATGGTACCTAATTTAGGGGACTCTCAATGCTCAGAAACCTAAGTACACTTAAGTATAGTGAAAACAGTAAAAAACTGTTGAAAGGGAGCAAATAAGCCTTGAAAAACGCTATTTATAAAGGAGCTTGAAACTTTGGAAATATCAGATGTTCAGACCTTGACGAGAAGTTTGACAATCTGGTAGAGTTGTTGCGGTATAGAGCCCATTATCAGCCAGATCAAATCGCTTATACCTTCAATGAAAAAGGGGAAGAAGAAACTGATCGTATCACCGATGAGGTATTAGACCAACGCTCAAGGGCGTACGCCTGTCAGTTGCCGTCTCTGGGGGCAACGGGGGAACGAGCGCGAGCTAGTAGTACCACCAGGTATAGACTTCATTGCTGCTTTGTTTGGGTGCTTGTACGCTGGCGTAATTGCAGTGCCCACATATCCACCACCCCGACGCAGTCAAAATCTGTCTCGGTGGTTAGCGTAAGCATACCTATGCAGAGGCTAGGTTTGCCCTAACTACCACATCTGTTATGACCGAGTTAACCAGCTCGCCGAGCCCAGCATCCAGCTCTGGGGAAGTTGCATTTGCGAGTCTACAATAAATGCGTACGCGACTTTGGGTTGAACTGGTCTCAACCAAGCCATTACAGCAGTAGCCATGCCTAACTCCTGTAAACTTCCGGCTCTACCGGGACACCCAAGGGAGTAATGGTGAGTCAGGGTAATCTGCTACACAATCAGCGGATGATTAAGCAAGCGTTCGGACATAGCCAGCAAACAATTGTAGTAGGTTGGTTGCTGACTTTCCACGACATGGGACTGATGGGAAATGTATATTTATATGAAAATTGAATAAATTACTTAGCCAACAGCGTTGGTCAATGAAAAAATGAAATATGTAGGGAGCAATCTCTCCGTAGTTATCCTTACTGGGTTAGATAAGCGTACCCATGGATTACCAAGGCCTACTTAGCAAACCGTAAAAATTAAGGAGACAGTTTGATGTAAACTAAATATAGATGTGACAATAGATTCTTTTCAGCTAGGCAAAATGGGAAACAAGTAATGATTTTTCTAGTCTACCTTCTGAAAATTAAATGAATGTAGCAAATAATATCATTACATATTTAGGACTACTCAAAAATCAAAAGTAAAAAACTAGCTCAAATGACTACATTAAAGGTCTCCATAAAAAAAACTTTATGCTGTACAATAATGTTATCCCAGCCAAACACACAATCTAATCAAATAGAGCCAGATCAGGGGAGAGTAAATGTATTATTAATTATTCATAGGTAGTAAACCTCAATTTAATTGTAAATTTCATGGTATTTTAAGTAAATTTCCATAAAAATCCTAGCCAAGCTCACTAACATCCTATTCAGAGTAAAACCAATAAATATCAAAAAATGCTAGAGTTAATTAATCGTTACGAACACGGCTTTGTTTATATTCCTGTAATCTTAGCCTGTAGAGAAAAAGGATTATTTGAATTAATAAAAAAAAAGAGAATAACCCACCGGCAAATAGCTAATACTCTAGGGGCAAATACAGGTAATTTGCAAGTGGCCTTAACAATGATGGAATCCCTAGGTTGGCTATCCAAAAATGAAGCTGATGAATACTCCCTCAAAGACAATTGTCAAGCTTACTTGTCCATTCCTGAAGAAATATTATATTTATACAACTTACCCATAGAATCCTATTTACTAGGAAAGGAAAAGCCTGGTATTATTAAAAATTGGATAGAGCTTTCTCAACAACAGTGGAATATTAATGATAGAACAATTGCCGATTTATTAGATGGGGTCTTAATAATACCAATTATGCTAGGGCTTCACAAGCATAATTTATTAGCAGTAGATGAAGACAAGCCTTTATTCTATAATGTGACTCCTCATATACGAGAAGAATTATCAAGATTGTTTATTGCTAAAGGATGGGCTGATAAAAGTTTGATAAAAGTCCAAAAACACAGCCAAAAATCGAATAAAAATAAGAATTATCTATGCTTGACTGATATTGGTAAATGCTTAGGGCAAAGGACAATAATTAAAAGTATTAGTTTAAATTGTTTTGAAAATAATTATTACAATTTGCGCCATCCTAAAATTGAGGATTTACGTGATTTAATAGCACTAGAGACATTGTGTTGGTCAGAAAATCTCCAAGTTGACAATGAAGAAATTTATAGACGAATTTTTAAAATTCCACAAGGGCAGTTTATTTTAGAGCTTGAGGATAAGATTGTTGGAGCTATCTATTCCCAAAGAATTGATAACCCTCAACTTTTGGATAATAAAACTTGTACACAAGTCCCTTTATTACATACTGAATCAGGAGTAGTGGTACAATTATTGGCAGTAAATATCTTGCCAGAGTTGCAAAATCAGGGATTGGGAGATCGACTGCTGGAATTTATGCTTCAGTATTGTGCCCAGATAAGTGGTGTCGAAAAAGTTGTGGCAGTAACTCTTTGTCGCAATTATCCAGACTATTCCCCTATGCCCATGGCAGAATATATCCACCAGAAAAATGAGTCAGGGTTACTAGTGGATCCGCTGTTGCGATTTCACCAGATTCATGGGGCTAAAATTGAGAAACTGCTTCCTGGTTACCGCCCTAAAGATTGGGAAAACCAGACTTGTGGAGTTCTCGTATCTTACGATATTCAACATCGTCAACGTTTTGATGGTGCGACAGTTGAAAAAAATCGGCAGACTAAGGTAAAACTGACAGAAGATATAGATGAAGTTGTGGCTAGCTGTGTGCGTAAAGTTATGCACCAGAAAAAGTCTTTTGATGCCCAGCGAGCACTGATGGAGATGGGCATCGAATCTTTGGAGTTGCTGGAACTGAGATACTTGTTGCAGAAGAAGCTGGGAGTGGAAATAGATCCTAATTTATTTTTTAAGTATGGAACTGCTGCCGCGATCGCTAGTTATTTTAAAGGGGAGACAACAGAGAGAAGCGGGGAAGTTTCTGAGGTACTACCAAAGCCAGAGGCAATAAAAACTGATTCCGGTTTTTCAACGGCTCAATTAGAAAATGGAGTAGCAATTATTGGTATGGCTTGTCGGTTTCCTGGAGATGCCGATAGCCCTCAACAATATTGGTCATTGCTCCATGATGGTATTGATGGGATTACGGAAGTACCTCCAACTCGTTGGGATATTGAGCAATATTACCATCCTGAGAAAAATCAGCCAGGAAAAATAGCTAATCGTTATGGGGGATTCCTAACTGAAGTTGACAAATTTGAGCCGGATTTTTTCCGCATTTCGGCTCGTGAAGCTCTCTACATGGATCCACAACAGCGTCTGCTGCTGGAAGAACATTGGAAGGCACTAGAAGATGCTGGCATTAATCCGGAATCTCTGTCGGGCACAGAAACGGGTATATTTGTGGGTATCGCTTTTCACGATTACGAACGCTTACAGGACAAATATTATCAAGAGCAAGATTTAAATATCTATTTTGCTACAGGTAGTTCTACTGCTATCGGTGCAGGAAGATTATCCTACTTTTTCCAATTAAATGGACCATCAATTACTGTAGATACTGCTTGTTCTTCATCTCTGAGA
>NZ_JAAHGN010000061.1:0-14700 GCF_010672485.1 Moorena sp. SIO2C4
TCTCGTAAACAAGCAGCATAACGACGAGTTGTATAAGAATTGCCACCTGGACGCAACAGTTCAGGAACTTCCTCATACAGTTGTGCTGATGCTTGCTTGACAATAGAAGCAGCATTGCCATTGATTAAAGTAGCTACAGCCACCCGAGCGGTGCCAGTTTCAAAGTAAGACTTAAGTGAATCGATGGCATCCCGATCTAGGTAGCGACCTGAGCTATCATAATTCCTAATCAAGTTTGTGACTAGATCCCTCATTAAATTATTCTCCCAACAACAATCTTGATATTTTTGATTTACTATTGACCTCTTCCCTAGATATAGGGCGAGCACTCAACAGGTACAGAGCGCTACACTATGCACTCCACAGGAGTTAAACAGCAAGTTGAATGTGTGCTCAATTCCAGACGCTATAATTGGCTGGAGCTAAGCGTATACATATCTTTCATCACTAGATTGTACCCTGTTGCTTGTTGCTTTCATCCTTAATGCTTCTTGAGAATTGGGCGTTGCCCACCATAGATGTGACCTTATAGTTGAGCAAGACACTTCCAGAGGGGGGAAACAGGGAAACTAGAACCGACCGACCAAATGCTCCCACTAACCCCATTGCCCATATAGAGGCCATATAGAGGGATTTAGGCAAAACCTGCCACTAACCAGAGCCTAGTCTTCGCCTCTGTGCCATGGTGACCAGACAAAGACCTTCTGTTGAGCCTTTGTGCGAGCCTTTGTGCGAACCTGACTTAGTCTAGAACTCGAAAATTTAATTTTTTATTCATATGAGATCCGATCATCTTAGGACATTCTGTATTGTTAGATACATAATGTCCTACTTTCTATCCCTAGGATGAGTCAGGAATCAGGGAACTACAACTTTTCACTGTTCAAGGGAAAAGCCCATCAAGATGCTTTTAAGAAAATCGTGCTGCTTGCACCACTCAAAAAAAAGTATCTCCCCAGGAATAACTGACTCGGATGCTTACCTAGCCCGTCCTCGGTTTGGGAAAGCTTAAGTGTCGCCAATTTTGGTAGATTCACTAACTCAAGTAATTTTCTAAGATTGTTTCTTTGTAAACAAACGTAAAGCTGATCAAAGGAGTCATTCATGCCTGAAACCCCACAAGAAGTCTTGAAAATGATTCAAGACCAAAACATAAAAATCATCGACCTTAAATTCATTGATATGCCAGGGATCTGGCAGCACTGCTCGTTTTACCAAGACCAAATAGAAGAGGATTCCTTTGTCGATGGAGTTCCCTTCGATGGTTCAAGTATTCGGGGTTGGAAAGCAATCAACGAATCTGACATGGCAATGGTTCCTGATGCCACAACGGCTTGGATCGACCCATTCATGAAAGAACCAACCCTGAGCATGATTTGCAGCATTAAGGAACCGCGTACTGGGGAATGGTACAGCCGCGATCCACGCAGCATTGCTCAGAAAGCCCTTGACTATCTGATCAGCACTGGCATTGGGGATACCGCCTTCTTTGGTCCAGAAGCTGAATTCTTTGTGTTTGATGATGTTCGCTTTGACCAAACCGAGAGCCAGTGCTACTACTATGTAGACAGCGTTGAAGGTCGTTGGAATTCTGGTCGAGAAGAAGCAGGTGGTAACCTCGGATATAAGCCTCGCTATAAAGAAGGTTATTTCCCTGTCTCCCCCACAGACACCCTGCAAGACATGCGTACCGAAATGCTGCTAACCATGGCAGAGTGCGGCGTACCCATTGAAAAGCACCACCACGAGGTAGCTACAGGTGGACAGAACGAGTTGGGTTTCCGCTTTGGCACCCTAATTAAGGCTGCTGACGATCTGATGACTTATAAGTATGTCATCAAAAATGTTGCCAAAAAGTATGGCAGAACTGTCACCTTCATGCCCAAACCAATCTTTAATGACAATGGTTCGGGAATGCATACCCACCAATCTATCTGGAAGGATGGGGAACCCTTGTTCTGGGGTGATGGTTACGCCAACCTAAGTACCATGGCGCTCCATTACATCGGTGGTTTACTCAAGCACGCCCCGGCTCTGTTAGCACTTACCAACCCCAGCACGAACTCCTACAAGCGTCTGGTTCCTGGGTTTGAAGCCCCAGTCAACTTAGCTTACTCCCAAGGCAACCGTTCAGCTTCCATCCGCATTCCTCTGTCTGGCCCCAATCCTAAGGCCAAGCGGTTAGAGTTCCGTTGCCCTGATGCCACCTGTAACCCCTATCTCGCCTTCGCTGCCATGCTCTGTGCTGGTATTGATGGCATCAAGAACGAGATTGAACCAGGTGACTCTCTAGATGTGGATATTTACGACCTCTCTCCAGAGGAATTGAGCAAAATTCCATCCACCCCCGGTTCTCTAGAGGATGCTCTGGCAGCCTTAGAAAAGGATCATACCTTCTTGACTGAATCAGGAGTATTTACCGAAGACTTCATTACCAACTGGATTGAATTCAAACTAGACAACGAAGTCAACCCCATGCGGTTGCGGCCTCATCCCTATGAGTTCGCACTATACTACGATGTCTAATACTTTGTCAATGGTGAACTAAGACCATTAGCCATCCTCTAGGGTCAACTACCGCACACTGACCCTCAAGGTACAGTGTGGGCTTGAATAAAGCCTGTTGACCAGACGGCGCGAGGCAAGAAATCCTCGCCTCGCGCAGCCGTTAAGACTAAGCGTTAAAATTCGTACCTTGAAATGCGTGCCAGTTTCAAGCACTACAACTGGGTAATTAAACAGGTCATTCGGGAAAGCCAGTGTTACTCAGAAAGTACCGAGTCTTAACACGTCGAGGCAAACCTTACCAACTTATGTTGAGCGTTCAAAGTAATGCGAGTTTTCGTAGTAGACAAAAACATTTTGCCTCTTGACCCTTGCCATCCAGCACGGGCGAGAGAACTACTCACAAAAGGACGAGCGAAAGTCTACAAGCGCTATCCATTCACGATCGTGCTACAGGAGAGAACGGCGGAAGAATCGATAGTTCATCCTCATAGGATTAAGATTGACCCTGGAAGCAAAGTAACTGGAATTGCCGTAGTTCAAGAGGAGACAGGACGTGTTGTAGGAGCGTTAGAAATCTCTCACAGAGGGCAACAAATTAAAGACGCCCTTGAATCTCGTAGGGCATTAAGAAGGGCACGCCGTAACCGTAAAACCCGTTACCGTAAACCTCGATTTCTGAATCGAACCCGTAAACAAGGATGGTTACCTCCCTCTCTTGAGAGTCGGATTGCCAACATTGAAACATGGGTCAGACGGATGCTCAAAGTTTGTCCTATTACAGCCATCTCTACTGAGCTGGTTAGGTTCGATACTCAGGAATTACAAAATCCTGAGATTAGCGGTGTTGAGTATCAACACGGAGAGCTCTTTGGCTTTGAAGTAAAAGAGTATCTATTGACCAAATGGGGTAGAAAATGCACTTATTGCGGCGTTGAAAATGTCCCCTTAGAGATTGAACATATCATCGCCAAATCAAGGGGAGGTAGTAACCGTGTGAGCAACTTAACATTGGCTTGTCATTATTGTAATCAAGCCAAAGGAAACCAACCTGTTGAAGAGTTCCTGAAAAAAAAACCATTAGTTCTCAAACGAATTTTGGCACAAGCATTAGCACCATTGAAAGATGCGGCAGCCGTTAACGCTACCCGATGGGAACTGTTCAGAAGGCTGCAATCGTTCAGTTTGCTATTAGAAACAGGTACAGGGGGTACAACCAAGTTTAACCGTAAGACCAGAGGCATCGAGAAACACCACTGGACTGATGCGGCTTGCGTAGGTGCCTCTACACCGGAAAAGCTACTTTTAAAGGGAGTTAAGCCACTATTAATCAAGGCAAAAGGTCATGGAACTCGTCAGCGTTGCGGGACTGACCGCTACGGCTTCCCAATCCGTCATGCTCCATCCCAAAAGTTCTTTATGGGTTTCCAGACAGGGGATTTAGTGAAAGCTAATGTTTTAACTGGGAAGTACCTAGGAATCTACACCGGTCGAGTGGCGATTCGATTTAGACCAAGTTTCAAACTAACCACAGTCGGCAAAAGGTTTGACGTTCATCCAAAATATTTGAAAACTATTCACTTTGCTGATGGATACGAATATGGCTCCTGAACAGCGGATTTACTATCGCTCAATTGTTTGTTTGACGGCAATTCCTCGGACAGCTGAAACCGTAGGTTCAGTGTCCATTGAGGAACACTTCGAGCCACACTGATTTTAGATTGATTTTATTACTGAATCATGTTTTTTGCTGCTACGAGGTCCAGTAATTTTTTTCATGATAAGCGCGTTTGTATTTGAGATGTAAACCTGTATTGTCTTTTTTTATTGTCGAATAAAACTCCGGAGCTCTTGCCCCTTTTGCCTTTTGCCTCTTACATGCATGCCTCTTGGCCTTTGGGAGTATGTTAACAACCGAGATCTAAACGCTATAGTCTACAGTAGACTTGGTCATAAATAATTCCTGTCCCCAATTCAACGACCGTTCCCCTATCGGGTCAGACGTGGGTTTGGTGCGGGTTTAGCTAAGAAAATCTATGACAGTTGCATATCCTCACAAATCAAACAATGGCATGGGTGCCCGTGAAATCCTGCCACATGTGGTACGCGATCGCAAACTTCACCTGGTCATGCTCAACCGCTATCGCTACAACGAACAACACAGTTGCCTGGATCTCACGGATTTGGTAGAAAAGCTGGATGGTCAGCCAAAAGAACTGGTGCGTGACCTATCTCATCACATTGCTGACGAAGCTCGTCATGCCATGTGGCTGACTGACCTACTCATGAAACTGGGGGCAGATATTGGTAAGCCCCCTGGAGTGTCCTACATCAAGGAATTTGATCGACTGATCGACCAGGAAAGCTATAAACAACCAGGAAAGCTGAACGATGGACTGATCGGTGGTTTGGCAGCGATTAATGTCACCGAAAAACGGGGATGTGAGTACTTCTCAGCTCACATCAAAGCATTGAAAGAGGCACCGAAAACGGAAGAAAATATTAAGATTCTTAAAACCATTGAACAGATTTTCCCAGAGGAAGTTGGTCATGTGCGTTGGGGGAATCGGTGGTTGGCACAAATTGCCAAGAAAAGCCCAGAACATCGACAGAAGGTCGAACAGGCAAAGCGCCAGTATGTAGCGATAGAACAGGCGGCTTATGAATCTGGTATAGATCTGATGGCAGGTGCTGAACTGCGCCGACTCAATAACTTGCTAGAGGTTGCCAATACTTTGCCAGTGTGGGAACGTCCTCAGTACCTGATCGAGCGCTTACCCCAAACCTTGCTAGCCCCTGAACTGCAAATGACCAGGATTCAGGTAGCACAAAAGGCTTGGCAGCAAGATCCACAAGGGTTTATCGAAAAATTTGTGCCAATGTTTTTGAACGGTCTGAATCAGGTATCTAAACATCAGCAAAAAGCTGTCTCCTAGAAAATTGGTCAAGAAGTCAGAAGCTGTTCAAGGGCATTTGTTAGTGTTTCGGTATCTCAAAGGTAAAATCTAAGACAAGGGTTCAAGGAAAAAGGTTAAGGCAAAATCATTTTTTCCCCTTGACCCTTTCCTTTTTGCCTGTCTCACCTAATTGCATGTCTCGACCCTTGATTTAAGAAAATCACTCAACGTGTCAAGAAGCATAGCTACAGGTGATACTGGGTCTTAGGCAAACCCCAAGACCAGCACAGAGAAATAGATTATGACAAACCCACAGCCGAATCCTGACACTCTATCTAGTCAAGACTTGTCAATGGCAGAAATCGTTGCCAGTGAGTTCAACCAGACTATGACTGCCGTTAACTATGTCGAAAACATTGAAACGGTCATCTCCAGCCTGGAACAAAACAATAGCGCTATGGTAAGCCACAGTGAAGAAGGCTACTTGTGGAAGTTTCAGTACGGTAGCGTGGAAGTATTCGTTCAGCTCACTGGTTCCACAGATGATGACACCTTCACAGCTTGGTCTTCTGTGATGCATCTACCTGCCAAGGACGAGGCAAAATTGATGCGCAAGCTCCTGGAAATGAACTGGTATGACACCTTTGAATCCCGCTTTGCTATTGTTGAGGATCAAGTTGTCGTGTTATCCACGCGAACTGTTGCTGAATTGTCCCCAGGAGAAATTTCTCGCGCCATTACCGTGGTAGCCACTATAGCCGATGACAATGATGACTTATTACAAGCTGAGTTTGGTGCGGCCTAAAATCTTCTGATTCCAGTTGATATTACCACACAGGTGAAGGATAAAGATTAAAACATACCAGTTAATCAATAGCGCGAACAAATCAGCCAACAATGGCATTGTTTAATACTTCAGACTTACCACTTGAGACTTCTGATAGTTCAGACTTACCACTTCAGAGTTCATCCTGGCGTTTAATTCCCTTACTACAGGCATCAGGGCGGCTTCAGATGGCCATTGACCAGTGGCTACTAGCCCAGCACCAACGGGGAAAACATCCCCCAGTATTGCGATTTTATACCTGGGCATCACCAACCATCTCTGTTGGCTACCATCAACGCCGTTGGCCTGAGTTCTGGGAACAACTCACTTGGGCATCACAACCAGTAGAGCTGGTAAGGCGTCCCACTGGTGGTAGAGCTGTGCTACATCAGGGAGATTTGACCTATATGGTGGTTAATTCCGGGTTGACTGGTAAACGTCTTGATGCCTATCACCAAATTTGTGAGTTTTTGATTCAGGGGTGGCGCTCGCTTGGTGTAGAGTTGCACTATGGTTCAGCCGGACGGGGGTATATTCACAATCCCAACTGTTTCGGGACTGCTACTGGTGCCGATTTAGTGTTGGCAGATGGTTCTAAACTGATTGGTAGTGCTCAATTGCGCCGTGGTAATGTGATTTTGCAGCATGGCTCAATTCCCTTAGAACCAGATGCTGGACTGTATACTCAAGTGTTTGGGGAAGCGCCCCCTCCCTTTGATCTACCCATGGCTCAACGGGGAGATGCCTTAATAAACATTGTGGTGGATGCCCTAACTCATGCTGCTGCCGATTGTTTTGGTGTGGAGTTGGTAGAGAAGCCTTTATCAAATCAGGAGTGGCAAGAAATTCTGGCTTTGGTAAATAGCCGATCAGATCAATAGCCGATCAGAACAAATCTGGTTGAACACCCATAGTTAAGGCTGATGGAAAAGCAGACAAGGAGAGGTTTTTATCATGGATAAAACAGAAATTATAGCGCTACGTGCAAGTCAGAAGTAAGAAGTAAGAAGTCAGAAGTAAGCGATTACTTACGTTTCGGAGTTTAGGAATTGTCTTACATCTGAATGCGTAGTGCTATATCAGAACTTAAGCAAAAGTAGGCAACAAACTAGCTGATGTCTAAAGTTACTACCAGAAATGACTTGGGCGTGATGATTTGTAAGCTCCAAATCCTGTTCCGAGCCCAATATACTCCTGGCTCGTTTCTCAATTTTTGACAATAACTGCCATAAATCCCACCTCCTGTCAGTATTTTCCCTGAGGGTAAGTTCAAGGTAAGTTTATATAATCCTAAACAAGCACCTTTTTCAGTAATAGCTTCAAGTATGCAGCAGCACAGATTAATCAGGCTATCCATTTTTTGATCCGGCTTAGATTTTGCTAACTCTAATAAGTGAAATAATTGATAAAAATAAATTCATAATAACTAAATTTTCTAGGATTATAACTCAAAACTATTTGTTTTATTTTAATAAATAAATTTAGACTTAGACATGGTTAAGGGATGATAAATTATAGATATTTTACAATTTATGAGTAAATCGATTTGTGTTGATATGACCCTGAACCAGTGACATACGATCAAGACAAAAATATGATCTTAGTTGTAGATGATACACCCACCAATTTATCAGTCATATCCCAGGCTTTGCACAATGCTGGCTTTACGGTTGCTGTGGAAACAGATGGTGAAAGCGCGATTGAACAAGTTAACTATAATCAACCCGATCTAATTCTATTGGACGTAATGATGCCAGGAATTGACGGATTTGAGACTTGCAAAAGACTAAAAGCAAACCCTTCAAATCGAGACATCCCCGTAATTTTCATGACCGCACTGACTGACACAGTTGATAAGGTCAAAGGTCTTTCCATCGGAGCCGTCGATTACATCACCAAACCGTTTCAACAAGACGAGGTATTAGCTAGAGTAAGGATACATCTACAACTAAGACATTTGACTATAACCCTTGATGAACAAAATGCCCGTTTGAAACAAGAAGTTGCGGAACGTGCGGCGGCGGAAACCAGGTTAAGTAAGACTTTCCAACAGCTTAAGGAAGCCCAAGAGCAAATTATTGCCACAGAGAAACTAGCATACCTCGGTACCTTAACTGCAGGGGTTGCCCATGAACTGAGGAATCCTCTCAACTTTGTCAACAATTATGCCGAAGGTTCGATGGAGTTAGCTGAGGAACTCATCGAAGAATTTAAAATACAATTAGAGCATATAAAAACAACAACAGCTAGCTATATCAAAGACACCTTGACAGAACTGCGAGACAATTCTCTCGCTATCAAACTTCATGGTCAAAGAGCCGAGGGCATCATTCAAAGCATGATGCAGCATGCTCGAACTGACAGTACTCAACTCCAACTGACTGACCCTTCACTCAGGTAGATGAGTCGGACACCCGCAAGTATAGTGGGGCTGGGTTGGGTTTAGCGATCGCGAAAAAGCTCTGTGATCTGATGGCGGGTCAGATAACTGTGGACAGTGAATTGGGTAAGGGAGCGAAGTTTACTGTTTCCCTACCCATAGAATGGGTTTAACACTGATTAGTCATTCGTCATATTCACCCAATGGTTATCCTTGTATCCTTCCTTGTATCCTTCAACCTACCCTAGATCAAATCGCCTTGGGCGAACAACCTTGGCCAAAAGGCCACGCAATCGCGTTCAACCTGCAACCCTCAATCCTAAACCGTCCTTAGAGCTGTATCAATCCACTGCTTCAGGGTGGGTAGCACTTCCTCAAGGGAGAGTTCTGTCGATTTGTGGGTAGCCCGTTCCACCACTTCCACTTTGCCATCTTTAAGCGATCGCCCAGTGACAATCCGGTAGGGAATCCCAATTAAATCAGCATCTTTGAACTTGACCCCAGCTCGTTCGTTGCGGTCATCAAGCAGGGTTTCGATACCTGCTTCATTGAGTTGAGTGTAAAGTTTTTCTGCTGCTGCCATCTGCTGGGTATCTCCCACATTCGGGATCGTGATAATCACATGGTAGGGTGCGATCGCAACTGGCCAGATAATCCCATCCTTGTCATAGGATTGCTCTACAGCTGCTTGAGCTAACCGAGACACTCCCACCCCATAACAGCCCATACATAACGGAATTTCTTCCCCTTGCTCACTGGTGTAGGTAGCCCCCATCGCCGATGAGTATTTCGTCCCCAACTGGAAAATATGGCCAACTTCTATTCCGCGAGCGCTTTTTAGGGTTTGATTCGGGTCATGGATGGCGCGATCGCCTGGACTCGCCTTACGGACATCCACCACTAGCTTCGGTAACTGGAATTGCTCACCCCAATTGGCACCAACTACGTGATAGCCTGACTCATTAGAACCAGTAGTAAAGTTTTTCAGTTCCACTGCTGTTTGATCTACCAACCGCAAAAACTGAGGCGCAATATCTTTAGCTGACTTGATATAATCATCTGCCAAATCAGGTGCCATGTAGCCCAAAGGTAGAGGTTTCGATGCCCATTTTTCCTGGGTAGCCACCTCTGGTACCGTCAGGGCTAAAACCGTTGTGGCATCGTATTGGTCTGCCAATTTCACCAATTCATTCTGTAACTTCACCTCATTTACATCTTGATCCCCCCGAATGCTCACTAAAACCAACACCGTCATCCCGTTGTCATAGACAATTTGGTAAAGGACATTTTTTACCACACTAGTGGCAGAGCACTTCAGGAATTGACAGAGGGTGTCAATAGTTGAGGTGTTTGGAGTTTCTAGTTTTTCATAAGTGTTATAGGGTGAGGGCTCTAGGTCTGGTGGTAAGGAAACCGCTTTTTCCACATTGGCAGAATACTTGCCATCCTCTGTGTAGAGAATCTCGTCTTCCCCAGCATCAGCCAGAACCATAAATTCTTGAGAACCCGAACCCCCAATCGCCCCAGAGTCAGCCTCAACCGCTCTAAACTCCAAACCACTGCGGCTAAACATATTTCTATAGGCTTGATCCATCGCCTGATAAGTCTTTTTCAGGCTTTCGTGATCGGTATGGAAGGAGTACGCATCCTTCATAATGAATTCCCGTCCCCGCATCAGCCCAAATCGGGGGCGAATTTCATCTCGGAACTTAGTTTGAATTTGATACAGGTTTAGAGGTAATTGCCGATAGGAGCGAATCATGTCCTTAGCAACAGTAGTGATTACCTCTTCATGGGTTGGTCCAAGCCCCAATTCCCGCTTTTGTCGGTCAATCAGAGCAAACATAATGCCCTCAGCTTTGGTGTAGGTGTCCCAACGACCCGATTCTTTCCACAGCTCAGACGGTTGTAGCTGAGGCAGTAGACACTCTTGAGCACCTGTGGCATCCATTTCCTCCCGCACAATCTGAGAAACTTTTTTGAGGACACGCCACATCATAGGTAAATAGGCGTATATGCCACTGCCAATACGTCGAATGTAACCCGCACGGAGCAAAAGTTTATGGCTAGGGATTTCTGCTTCCACTGGGTCTTCCCGCAGTGTCACCAACAGCATCTGAGACAGTCGCATTACTTACTTCCTTTTTAGACCAAACTACCATTATCTCATCAGTTTAAAACTTTCATCAACAGTATGTCAGCCAGGATTGACATACTCTTCAACCTCTGAGAAGGTATGTGATTATAGGCTAGTTTCTAGTTTAATTTCAATTAGCATAATCTTGGTTATAGACGTTTTAGCTTGCGAAGCTTTACGTTTGGCGTTGCTTAATAATGGAATGATGTGAATAGTTTTGTGGAACAGGCATCTTGCCTGTTATCAATATTTTCGGGCGGGCAGGATGCCCACTCTACTCCTATTCATTCTAAGACTGACGCAACACCTTACGTTTTCTTGCTTTGATTAGTGAACAGGTTACCATCGGAGCTTTAAATAAACTAGATATCAGTAAGAGCAACCAAAGCATTAACCAATCCCCTATCAACCAGATTATTATCGATAACCAACGGACTCTTAAAAATGTAATATTGGAGACGTTTTTCAATTCATAGCTCAACCAAACAAGACTAGATTTAAGTGATAGTGATAATACTTATTGCTGTCTATAAATAAAATCATACTGTTTAAATAAAAATTAATAAAAGATAAACAAGAGTTTTTGACGCTATTTTGATCATTGTTATGATCAAACAATACTCTTTATTATAAGAGTTTTTATGCTATCAAAAAAAACTTAGATATAAATAAAATATCCAGATAATTACGATAGATAATTTATAGGCAAAAAAAATAAACTAGCAATAAAATTAAATTAATTAACAAATAATCATATTAAAAGCCATGATGGATATTTTTCTGGAATAATTATCAAATTTATAGCAAAAAAACGCAGCAGACAATTGAATTAAAAAGAAACTAATACCCCTGAATTTACCATAGTTTTATGGCGGCTGTATATCTGTAATTAAAATTCATAAAATCAACACCATTACGAATCTCCAACCGAGATGCTTCACTAACGGATATCAGTAGGTGGAGAAACTCCTTAGCCATTATAATTCCCAAAGCCATTGCTTAGCAGTAGGGACTAAAGATGAATATAATCTCCAGGGTTGTAGACGGAAAATTAGTCTTGGGACCGGTAGAATAACCTGAAGAATATACCCTAGATGAATTACTAGCCAATCAAGTCTAAATCAGTGAAGAGGTTCACTGGGGTAAACCAGAAGGTCGAGAGGTGTGGTAGGCTTCTGTGAGTGCGAATTGCCTTTTGGACAACTTCTAGTCACTAAAAAAGGAACAGATATAAACTTTGGGTATTGAACTACGCAGTTACGTATACATAGACAGCTTGCAGCCTCAGCACGCCGCTTACATGGGAACAGTAGCGTTAGGATTTTTGCCCTTACCAGGAGATACCTCCCTTTGGATTGAAATCTCACCAGGTATTGAAATTAACCGGATTACCGATATTGCCCTCAAATCCACTGCCGTGCGTCCAGGAGTGCTGGTGGTCGAACGGCTTTACGGACTTCTAGAGGTGCATGCTAATAAACAAGGGGAAACCCGTACAGCTGGCAAAGCAATTTTAGACGCACTGGGCGTCCGTGAACAGGATCGGCTCAAACCTCGGGTCATTTCTAGCCAAATTATCCGTAATATTGATGCCCACCAGACCCAGTTAATTAATCGCACACGGCGCGGTCAAATGTTGCTAGCAGGGCAAACCCTATATGTATTAGAAGTTGAGCCAGCTGCCTATGCTGCCCTAGCTGCCAATGAAGCAGAGAAATCCGCCTTAATTAACATCTTACAAATTAGTGCAGTGGGCAGCTTTGGACGCCTCTACCTAGGCGGAGAAGAACGGGATATATTAGCAGCGTCTCAAGCAGCGCTGACTGCTATTGAAAGCGTGAGTGGTCGTGAACATCCTGCTGCCAAGCGCAAGGAATAGAAAGGAATTCTTCCTGACCTGATCCCTTAATGTAGTGCCATTGGGTTAAAGTCTTTGTTGGCACCGCTACATAATGTGAAGGAGAACCTCAATGGCCAATCTAGAACATCTTGCTCTACTCAAACAAGATCCATTGAGATGGACAGAATGGAGAAAGACAAATCTAGATCTAGAACCAGACCTTAGCGAAGTTAACCTCAATGGGGCTAACTTTGAAAGGGTAAACTTAGCAAAAGCTAACCTAAAAAAGGCAAATCTAGGCAATATTAAACTGATTAGCGCTAACCTCAGTCAAGCTAACCTCAGTAATGCCAACCTCCAAGATGCTGAACTAATCAAAGCTAAACTGATCTCGGCAGAGCTAATTGGGACTAAACTTATAGCAGCTAACCTGATCAGGGCTGACCTAAATGGTGCCAATTTAATTGGGGCTGACTTGACCCTAGCTAACCTGATGGAAGCTGATTTGAGTAATGCTAACCTAATTGGCACTAGCTTGCTCAAAGCTAATCTCTCAGAAGCAGATTTAAGTGGGGCAAAGCTAAGACGGACTAACCTGGTTGAGGCTAACCTTATGGCTGCCAATCTCTGCCATGCTAATCTGAGCAATGCTAATCTTCATCAAGCTGAACTGCTTGGGGCTTACCTATACAAAGCTGAGTGTCCAGGGGCTAACCTAGCAGAAGCTCACCTGAGTGGAAGCTATCTGTTTGGAGCTAACCTAGCAGAGGCAGACCTTTACGGGGTTGACATTAGATGGGCGAACCTTACCAAAGCTAATTTAAGCGGGTCTAACCTCACTACAGCTAAGCTGAGGGGCGCTAACCTCAGTAAAGCTAACTTAACTGGGGCTACTATCATTGAAGCTGAACTAAGCCAAGCTAATCTAAGGGAAACAATTATGCCTGATGGAACTATCCATCCTTAGATCACTACATCTGATCACAATCAATCAAACCTTCGATTAATCAGTTAGTGCTGCAAGTATCATCCAACAGACACTATCGACCAGACACCGATGAGTTATGCCCAACCGCCCCTAAAATTTATCTCACCAGGTCAATATGTGCTGGAAAAACCCACCGTCGAGCGGTTTGTTGAGACAACCTTACTGCTATGGGATCTGGTGACTCGCCTCAAGGGTGGCAACCCCTTTGATCGTCCTCGATTAGGTAAGCAAAGGGTACAGATGAGAGTTGGTAAACCAATATCGGTCTCTGAGTTTTACCCAGCCTATCGAGCCAGTCGTCATGGTGCTAGATAAGCTATAGTTGACCTGACTCATGAGCTGCAAACCTCTATGGAAAGTCTGATCATAACTTGACAATATTCTCTGACTAAGTAAAAATATATAGCATTATTTTTATCCTTAACCTCAAGTTAATCAAAGTGGGATTTTGGTTAACTTGAGGTTAAGCTTTGGACTCTAACTATCCTGAGTCCACTCAACCTCAATCTCAAGAGTCTGGCTTGCTAGACCTCAGACTGTAGCTAATAGATGATTATTTTTCCGGCAGTGTCTGGAATTCATCGGCAGACTCTGGTACCAGTATATAGAAAGCCAATTATTACTAACCGCTGATGCGTTATGTTCCACCCCGAAAGGCTTGCGAAATCCTTGGAGTATCACAGCGAACACTCCGATACTGGGATCAAGCAGGAAAAATCAAAACCATTAGAACCCCAAGTAATCAACAGAGGTACGATGTTGACTCCGTTCTTGGACAAGTCCCAAACAAGCCAGTCGTCATCTACGCCAGGGTTTCAAGCAAAAAACAAAAAGACGACCTCGAAAGGCAAGCGGCGTTCTGCCAAGGGCAATTCCCGGAAGCAGAAATCATCTTTGACATCGGCTGAGAACTCAACTACAAGCGAAAAGGTCTTAAAACCTTATTGGGACGGGTCATGTCAAGAGATATCAACCTGGTTGTGCTCCCACACAAAGACCGTAGGCCAAGATTCGGATTTGAACTTATCGAATGGTATGTTACGCAAAACGGTGGCAAGATCTTGGTTCTCAACCAGTCAGACCTATCTTATGAGGGAGAGATGGTGGAGAATATCCTCGCCATTGTA
>NZ_JAAHGN010000610.1:0-4504 GCF_010672485.1 Moorena sp. SIO2C4
GGCGCTCAGTTCCTTGAATTTTAATACGGAACTTAAGTTCTATTTCGATATCTTCTTGCTCTTTAACTTCGTATTCGAGTTTTTCTCCGTTAAGATCAACTAACCATTTACTCAAAAAAATCACGCTGACGTTGACGAACAGGGAATAGACTACCATAGCAGTCAACAGCAGTTTAGAAATCGTCCAAAGAACGATTCCGTAAGCAATTAGATTAACAACTTGATTTAGTATAGCAACCCAAAAATCCAAGATGGTTTGAGTAAAGGATTCAACTTCTTTGGAGATGCGCTGGTCTGGGTTATCGATATCCAGATTAGTCTTGAGTTCGTAATAGGCTCTATTGTATAGATACTGATCGAGAAAATATTTGGTTAACCATTGTTGCCAGTCGAGACAAAGTCTCTTTTTGATGTAGTTGGAAAAAACCATTAAGGGCACAATGGCCAATAGGGAACTGCTGTAGAGTAAGAGCAGGGTCAGGTAGTTTGACGCCTGGTGTCGAGCCATGACCGTGATCAAGTCCCGATTCAAGTAGCTGCTTAAGACATTCACCCCAGTACTTGATAGCAGTAACAACACTATCACTATTGACATCAACCATGGTTGCCAATTATCTTGTAACTGTTGCCTGTAGTAGGCAAAAGCAGCAATCGTAGCTAGGAAAAGTAAACCAATGAAATAGATAGCTGGCGACTTATTGATCATGGCAACAGAGTCCACTAAACCGGGAGCAACACTATTAATTATTTCTGGAAAATAGTGCTGTCCTCCTAAGCTAATGAGGCTGACAATAGTAAAAGAAATTATTAAAAGGAATACTATTAGCAACAGCAATAGCCCTAGAAAAGTTCCTCTTTGATCCGATACTGGTATCCAGTAAGGCTGGACAAGCCCTAACAATCTTTGCCCAAACTTACCGTCAAATCTGTGGTTTTCACTCATATATCTAGAAATTCCCAGTTGTCAAAGCGGTGCAAGTGTCAATAATCATTCTGCTTATTTATTAAGCACAGGTGCAATCGGTGTATAGCCTGTAGGGTTTCACCCCCAATTTCTGATGTTTACAGGATTTACGCGCCCCCGTTGGTCCCCCTCGGGGGACTTTGACATCATTACCCCCCAGAATTGGGGGGCTAGGGCGTGTCTTCAAACTCGGAGATCCCCCTAAATCCCCCTTAAAAAAGGGGGAATTTGAGTATGGCTCCCCCCTTTTTCAAGGGGGGCTGGGGGGGATCATAATCTTGCGGAAAACTTTGAAAACACGCCCTAGGGGGGCGAAATCAACTTAACCGCGTAAGTCCTGGTTTATTTTGCTTATCTGCTTACCAAGTCACCATACAGCTATAGCATTTCTATTTGATTTGTGAACAGAATCCCTTAAGGAAAGGCAAGAGGAATCCCCCCTAACCCCGCGCGCGTAAGGGGGGCGGGCAAGAGGCAAGAGTTTATTAAGTATATAGGGATGTTTGTCAACAAAAAACTGTATTTTTTGTTACATAAAAACTAAACTATATATGAATTTTAAAAGACTTCAGATAAAAGTTAAGAAATGTCAAAAAGTGAACCATAGGATGAAAATTATGTATACACTAATAAATGTCTGCTAAACGAGCAGATGGTAAATATTACTGCCCATCAGGGGCACAAAGGAGCAATATTATGTCAACTGCTACCCTAGAAAAGGTACTGCACCAGGCATCTATTGACGCTGAGTTCCGTAGCGAAGTTCAAAATAACCCAGAAGCTTTTGGACTATCAGCTACTACTTCCCTGCCTGAATCTGTTGAGAAGGAAGATCATGCTTTCATCGAGTTGTTAAATGCTTCCTTAGGGGAGTTTGATATTGTTGCTCAGGATTGTGAATCCACCTGCAGCTTCGGTATTGTAACCCTCATTTGTGATGGAACAACCAAAAGCTAGTGATGGAACGACCAAGTAGGTTGTGACCGTTTCTAATCCAATAGGCTAGGTACCTGTCTAGGAGCTGGCATGACATCGGATTTTTTAAGATTTAGATGTGATGCCAGCCCCCGTTGTTAACTGTTTATTAGTATTGCTTGGTAACTGTTGGGGTTATGGTTGACGATTCTGTGCTGGAGGAACTGGCTTGCCGAGCTAGTAATTTGGCTGAGCGAACTCTCATTGTTGAACGACTGGCTAAAGGCCAGGGTAAAGCTAGGTGTACCAACGAGCTTGAACCGTTGGATAGCTGGAACATCAAAAAACTAACTGGCAAGTTGGCTGTGCAGTTGCTTAAGGATTCCTATGAGCAACAAGGAAAAGTCAGTCAATCGATTATTGAAGACCTACGAAAACTATTAACGGACTATAAATTATACGAACGAAACTGGGGGGAATTGTCGGAAGCAGACCGATTGGAGTTCGTAAAACCTCACCGTCAGTGGCTAGAAACCTACCGCGCTGCGATCGCGACCTTGGATTTACCAAAAGGGGATTTTGTAGGGAGTTCCTGGTACGAACCCGATATCTACCACGGTAAATTGGCGATAGCCTGCGAACCCTTTCTACGGCTGTTGCACCAGAGATTGCAACCTTTATGTGATCAGCTTCAGGTGATCTCAAAGCAAGTCGTCAGTGACCTTCAAATTAACCTGCTTAATCGCTTTGAGCTGGCCTTAACCTGGACGGTTGAAGCCAATATTAATGTCTATTGTCTTCAGAATAAGATCGCCAAATCAGCCGATGATCCAGAGGCTTATCTGGCCTACCTGGAACAGACGTTTCAAGACGGTTGGAGTTATCACCGCTTTTATTTTCAGTTTCCTGTACTAGCACGTTGGTTGGCTCAGGTAACTGGTTTCTTGTGTGATTTTGGTGAGGAAGTGATTCAGCGTTTGGCTAGGGATCGCGAGCAAATCAGCGGGAGGTTCTTCTCGGGGAAACCCATAACCCAAGTCAAATCCTTTAAGTTAGGCAACTCGGATTACCATGCTGGCGGCAAGAGCGTAGTGATCGTGGAACTGGAGCTGATTAACTCTGAGCCAGCAACAATTGTTTATAAGCCTCGCTGTATTCAATCTGAAGCAGCGATGCAAGGGCTGCTAGAAACCTTGACTAGGGATAAGGTGGTTGAGTTTGCCAGCTATGGAGTGCTCTGTCGAGATGGCTATGGTTATGCAGAGTTTATTGCTTCTGGTAAAAACCATGTCCAAAGTCAAGCTTCTGCTGAGGGATTTTATCAGCAACTAGGGGGATTTCTCAGCATTTTCTACATCCTAGGGGGATGCGATCTGCATTTTGAAAACGTCCTAGTTGCTGATGGGAATGGGTTTATTTGCGACTGCGAAACGGTTTTGGAAGTGTTGCCCCTTGGCATAGACAAAATGCCCGGTACAGTACTCGATTCAGTTTTCAAGACGGGTTTGCTGGAATGGCCAGACCCGGGGGATAAAAATGAAATGAAATTGAGCGGGTCTAGGGGCGGCGACTCCTACGAAGTACCCCATCAAGTTCCTAAAGTGAACAAGGGCCGGATGTCATTAGCCCTGGGTGTTGAATATCAATCGGGAATTCGGGTCGAATTCGAAGCAACCAATCGCATCTATTACCAAGGTCAGCTCGTACAGCCACAGGAGTACAAAGATGCCATTGTTGAGGGATTTAACCGAGTTTATAACTGGTTTCGAGAAAACCCCACTAAAGCCGCAACCTCCCTCCAAGACTTATTTTCTCCCTCATCAGTGCGCTTCATTAATTGGGGAACCCAAGCCTATGGCAAGTTGCTCCTTGCTGCTCGCCATCCCAAATGTCTTGCCGAACCCCTAGAAGTGGATTTGCTGTTCAACACCTTAAAAGAGCATCAACGAAAGTGGGACAATCAAGGGAAACTGGCTGAGCTAGAACTAGCATCCCTGTGGCAATTGGATATCCCCATCTTCTCAGCTAAGGCAACTGGCCCTCTAGATTTAATCCACAATTACCAACAATCCCTGCCAGATGCGATCGCGATTTCCCCATTGGACAATGCAGTCAAACGCATTGAAAAATTATCTGAGGAGAACCGAATCCGGCAGAACCAGTACATCTACAGTAGCCTATCCACAGACGAACTGAATAGTCCCTACTTTATCGCTTCAGCGGTTAATTACGCCCAGCAAATTGGTTGGCAGTTGTGGGAATTACTTGAACCCGATGCGAGTAAGGCTCCATGGCAAACCTCCGACTATACAGCTACTGGAAAACGTGTGGTAGATGTCGGGCCAGATATTTACTCGGGTTCAGCGGGGATTTGCCTATTTTTGGCTTATCTTGATGCCCTTCACCCCCAGCCAGAATTTCGTCAAGCAGCAGAGCGAGCCTTCAAGCACGCCATGGAGCACCCTAGTTCACCCTTCGTTGGGGCGTACAAGGGAACAGCTGGATTGATTTACCTGTTAACCCACCTGGCTCAGCTATGGGACAGACCAGAATTGCTGGAGCGGGCAGTAGAGTTGACTCACGAACTAATGCCACGGATTCCTCAGGACAAATACTTTGACCTTT
>NZ_JAAHGN010000611.1:0-4476 GCF_010672485.1 Moorena sp. SIO2C4
ATACTTCTTACCTAATTGAAGCACAGTACAAATTCCCCATCACCAACAACATCATGATTACTCCAGGAGCCTACGTGATTTTCAATCCTAATCACGATGATGACAATGATACGATTTGGGTTGGAGCGATTCGTACCACCTTTAGATTCTAGGGAAACATTCTAGGTGTTGCTATCAGCTATCAGCTGTCAGTTATCAGTAGATATTGTGTAGGGTGCGTTAGGGACCTGCTAGCCATCATTTTCACGGTCGTCAGGGTTGGGATAGCTTGTCCCGTAACGCACCACTAGCTCTAAAAGCCATGTTGCTTTAGTAACAACCCCGACTTCTTTTCGAGGTCGGGATTTTTATGCTTGGGTATTAATTAAAGTGCTAAAATTTACCCAAGATTCAGGTAATAGGTGCTCTCTATGAATGTTATTAAAATAGGGTCATTTCTATCACTGGGCATTATATTCGCACTAACCGGCAATGGGGTTAACGCCCTGCCTGGTCAGAGAACTGATCAAGTTGCTGCATGGATTAACGGTCACCCCACCCTACGGCCTGGTATTGGAGATGGCTTAGTAGTTCGCAAAAGTGATACAGCTGGGGAACGATTTACCTTTCAAGCCACGGTCTTGCCTCCTGGTACCATCTCTTATCCAAAAGACCGGAGTACAATTCGCAGTGAACGCATTGCTATCCATGACCAAGTGAATGGGGTAACCATCGAACGCCTGGAGGAATCCTTGCGGACTGTCTATGGTCCAGAGATTTATCGAGATTACAATAGCGCTCAGTTTGTATATACCTATCCTTCTCCAGAAATCTTAGAGTTATCACGGCGACAAAACCTACCGTTGTGGTCAGCTGAACAGGGTCAACTCTTGTTAGGAGAACAATACGGCTATTGGATAGAAATAACTCAAAATGATAGCGGTAGGGCTTTCATTGGGCAACTTACCGTTTTCTTGAAAGAGGATTTAGGCAAACTAGAAACAGAATTACGGGCACGGTAGGTGAGTATTAATAAGAAGGGAGTCGGGAGTCGGGAATCGGAACCCACCCCTAACCCCTCCCAGGAGGGGAACGGGAATCGGGAATCGGGAGTTTGGGAAGCATTATTACTATAAGAACCCCATCTTATATATAATTATTTGGCATTTCTTGATTCAGCAACATCCGATCTTTACCTATAACCGCATCAAGCTTAGGGGCGCGAGCAACACCTGTAGGCAAAAAGCGAACTATTAGCGATCGCGTCCGCTAGAGCGCCCTAGTTAGTAAGATATGGGATTAAGAACGATCATTTTTTGCTTGAGATCCGGAAATAACCCAGTACAACGGTTTATTTATAACTAGAACTTTCTGAAGTTGGATTAAATAATTCCCACAATCCAACAAACCCGACAAAAAAAGTATAAATGCCATAATTTATAGGATTTTTATCACAACTGTTAGCTTTAAAAGCAGCGATTACACCTTCAATAAAATGGGAGATTAGAGCAATACTTCCTAGGCACAATGCAGCATAGAGGTTACTTGGTAGAGAGCCATGGGTTAACTGTAAATAAATATACCAAATTTCTAGACCTAAAGCGCAAGTAATTAAAATAGTAGATGTTATTTTAATTAGATAAAATAATTGATTTTTCATTATTAACTGTAACTAAAAGTAGCTATAGTCTGGAGATCGGGAAATCGGGAATTCCCATCTCCCCACACTTCCCTGTAAAAAAAATACCAATTAAAGTAAGGTGGGCAAAGTTCCATTATCTAAAATACTCAAAACAACCAAACTGCTTTTGCCCACCCTACAAGCTCTAGTGCTGCTAAAAAAATTAGTACTAATAACGGCGTGGCACCAAGTTCAGCAAAACATCAGCAATAGCCTGGGAAATTGGTAAGCCAGGGCAAAGCTCAAGCCAGAAGAATTCTCCCACTGGATTCACCTCAAGAAATACATGGCGACCATCGGGAGTTAGAATAATATCAATCGCGCCATAGTTCAACCCAAAGTAATCCATTAGCTTCAGCAACTTTTCTTCCAGATCCTGGGGCAGCTGATAGGGCTGCCAAGCGTTTAGGGAATCAACGCCCCGTCGCCGCCAGTCATAACGAGCACCTGGAAACTGTTGAGAGTCTATCGAAGCAGTGAACACTTGCTTTCCGACAATTTTCGTTCGTAACTCTAGTGCCTTAGGCAGATGTTCCTGAAAGGTCATTGGACAGAACCTTAGTCCATCCAAGTTGTCCAAATCCTCCGGTTTGACCGGATTGGTAAACACTACCTGCTCCTGTCCCTGCTGATCATAGATGGCAAAGGATGAAAGCATCTTGGTGATTATACCTGACTCACATTCTTTGGCAAATTCCACCACTGCTGCGGGATTATTGGTGGTGAGGTTAAGAGGAGTATCTATCCCGAGTTCCCGTGCTACTTTTAGCTGTAACTGCTTATTTTTGGCTTGCTCAACCACAGGGACCCGATCCAAGTGGAAGCCATCGATACTGGCAATCATACCTTGGATAGTTACACGAGATTCTTGTACAGAGGCTTGCCGCATTTGCGGATCCATGGTGCTGGGAATTCTTGCCCCCATGGCAATGCGCCGATACCAAACTGCTGAGACCTCCTGCAAATCTAGCTTTTCTTCCTCAGACTTCAGGATTAGTCTTTCTGTATTCTTACCGTCTCTATTCTTACCGTAATAGACATCTAACTGGACTTCCGTGGGAAATCGGTCAGTATCAAACCGAAAGGCTTTCCCCCCTTTTTCTTCAATGGCTTTTACCACTAGGGGAATGCTTTGGTTGTCTTGGCTATGGGTAATAATTAAAACTGTCATTGTTAATAGGAATCGGGAATCGGGAATCGGGAATCGGGAATCGGGAGTAGGGAGTAGGGAGTAGGGAGTAGGGAGAATAAACTTGTTAAGTATCAATCAAAAAGTAAAAATAACAAATTATCAAAGTTAATTATTATGAATAATTAATACCCGAAAATCACAAAATATAGCAGAAGTCAGAAGTCAGAAGTCAGAAGTCAAACTCTTGCGCTTCTTGATGCAGTCGCTCATGGGGGAAACCCCCAAGACCGCGCTGCATCGCTTACTTAGGTTTGAGACTTTTGTCATGTCCTAACTGCTCTGGCGACTGCTATATTTGCATAAACACCTATTTTTTTAAAAAAAAATTTTATATAAAACATAAATAAATCATAGTTTATATTATTTTTTAATTTATAGGGTTGATTGCACTTATGCTGTACATTTTTTATTAAAAAAATCATTAATAATGAGAGATATTATTGCCTTAAAAATATCTTTATTTTTGCCTGTTGCCTGTTGCCTGTTGCCTGTTGCCTTAATTGGCAACCTCAGACAATAAGGCATCTGCGATCGCATCAGAAATGGGGTAACCTAAATCTCGCTCTAGCATGCCCCATTCGCCAGTGGGGTTAACTTCTAGGAAGACATACTCACCGTCTGGGGTGACAATCATATCAATAGCGCCATAGGTTAGTCCCAACCTTGCCATCAAAGCATTCAGGCCATGGGCAACCTGACTGGGCAATTGATCAGGTTCCCAAGCACAGTCCTCTGGTTTAGCAGACCGCCAATCCATTGTTGTTGCAGAATACCGAGAAGCATCGAGAGCCCCTACAAATAGATTTCCCGCCACGAATGTTATTCGCAACTCCCGCTGTTTAGGAATCTCCTCTTGGAAGACCATGGGGCTATAGCGCAACATTTCTGCCTCTTGGAGGTCTTCTTCTTTGACAACGCTGGTATATAGGAAAAAAGAAGAGGCTTCCATACTATAGGAAAGAGGAGTAAGCAACTTAGCCACCATCTTTGCTCCAACCTCAGCAAAAAAACCCCGCATCCGATCTGGATTATTCGTGACCAGAGTGCGGGGAACGAGCAGACCAACTTCATTGGCAATTCTGAGTTGACGTGGTTTGTTTTCTGCCTCTCGGATTCGTTCTAACCTATCTACCCAACGAGCATGGTTGAGATGATCTAAGAAACCATTAATGGTTGCTAATGATTCCCTAACGCAAGCGTCTTGGAATTGGGGAGCTAAGTCTGGACTGACTCGTGGATGCCAGAGTCGGCGCATCCAAACCCCCTGCACGTCTTCGGTTGTAATCGACTGTCCACTATAGTCTAACTGGTAACTAAGCCCCTCGCTACTGATCCCGGCTGCTAGTTGCACCTTACTGGGAAATTGATCCGTATCGAAGCGAAAGGGTTTAGCCCCTCTTTTTGATAGGGATTCCGCTACTCTATCAATAGTGAAGTAATCACCACTGTGGGTTATTAATAGAATTATATCACGAGATCGGTTCATATACGTTAATGGCATAAATGTTGAATTCCAAGAGTTATGTACCTAAAATTAGATACACTACACCTATAACACGCCAGATAGGTTCACGAGAACACCATCTTATCAAACCAATGTACATAGCTAATATTTTCACACATA
>NZ_JAAHGN010000612.1:0-4475 GCF_010672485.1 Moorena sp. SIO2C4
TCTCAGCTACTATTTTTTGCTCATCGGTCAGATTAGCGCTGACCTCAATGAGCCGCTCAGCTTGCTCGATAAACCCAGGGTTGACAACGTCAGTATTAATCTCGCCGTCTTCGTTAACCAGACTAACCTCTGTACCATCTTCAAGAGTGACGGTACGCTCCTCCCGATTCAGAGTACCCTCTACAAGCAGAAAAGGTTCTGGTTCTGGTGGTCTAAATTCAGACCCAGAGCTCAAGGCAAAGGGAGTAACGTTGCCCCACTGGGGAGTCAAAAACCGTTGCAGCCTGGCATCCGGGCTGTCAATTGGTACCCGCTCTGGTGTCCAGCGAGTGATATCGACGATGTTATCGGGACCGTTGAGAGGCTGATAGCCAGTGGTGTCGGAGTAAGGAACACCAAGTGTACCCCTCGGGTCATTTCCTAACTGGTTGGAACCATCCTGACGTCGGAACTGCAATAAGCTGTTGGCTACTGTTTTACCAACGTTGGTAGCAGTAGGGATAGAAGCAGAGTTGCCAGCAAGCGATCGCACATCAGTCAGAAGGGCATCGAAAGAAGCAACCTCAGAAGGGAAAAGGTCCGAGAGGACGCTATGAGCGGCATAGCTAATCGCTAGAGACTTATTTTCGAGGGTGTTCTCAATATCAGGACGTTGCAGAGTATCCCCAAGAGTGGTGCTAATCGGTGTTCCTTCATAAGCCGACCAGGCATCGTACATAGCAGTACCCAAGATGCCATAAGCCCGGGAGGCTCCTGTCGGACCCAATTGCGGGTTATTTTCTACTGCCCTCAAGGCTTGATCCACCCACAGATTAGCGCTGTTGTCTAGTGTCAGGTCTATGGCTTGTGCTGGTAAGCCAAGGGATAGCCCTGCGGTTGTTACTCCAATGGTTAGGAGTGAGGAGAGATGCTGTCGTTTTGTCAGCCCTTGATGGTGAGCCGAAAATAAATTTTTCATATTTACACCCGTGACTGGTTGTTCTTGAAAAGACCTTTTGCAAAAGTCAATTTCTACCAGGTAACTACAGTAGTTATCACCCTGTTGTTGGCTTTTTATGCAAGAGGTCTAAAAATTGGACGGTAGATTGGACGGTTTTTACGAGGCAACTACAGTAGTTATCACCCTGTTGTTGGCTTTTTATGCAAGAGGTCTAAAAATTGGACGGTAGATTGGACGGTAGATTGGACGGTAGCAAAAGGTCCTTCCCGATCGGATTGGTTACCTGGGAAAAAGCAATGATGAGATCAGGTCGTCTCACCAATTTAGGATAAAATTTAGGATAAATAGTCTCCCGAGAACACTACAGGGTAAGCATTCAGCATTCAGCATTCAGCATTCAGCATTCAGCATTCAGGTATCAGCATTCAGGTATCAGCATTCAGGTATCAGCATTCAGCTATCAGCATTCAGCTATCAGCCATTGGCAAACGGCTGACGGCTGACGGCTGACGGCTGACGGCACCTCAAGTAGCACCATCTGTAGCGCATATGCTTACACTACAGGTAAAAACACTGATGTCTTGCCGTTGAATCAAGTTCCAAAATAGATTCAAATAAGACCCATATTATAGTAGCATGGTAAACGCATCTTGTCAATTAATTCGTAATTATTCTCAATAATTAAAAAAAAATCGAAAAAAATTATCAATAAATTCTGCATTCTTGTGGTTGTTGACAAGGCATTTTACACATATAGTGTTTTGTGAATTCAATAAACACTATATATAAGTCATAAAATTAGATGCGTTTACCCTGAACAGACTAGGAACTCTGAGCATAAATTCCTTAGATCTGGTTGATTAATCAGAGTCTTTGGGAGTTCTCGGTACTTGACACATAGGTCAAAATTTTTGGCTAGATTTAAATCCTTCACAGTTATCATCCGTATTTTCACAAACAACGTCAATCCTCATCAGTAAACTTCTTGGTAACTTTAAGAAATCTTCATAAAAGATATCCATATTTTCACAAGTTTCACAGAAACTGGGAATCGTCATGATTAGAGTTACCGCTACCAGGGTAAACCGGGACAAAATTCTGACCATAATTAGCTCAATATCCCAGAGGCCAAAACCATCGCTAGATCAGGTTTACTGCCTTAAGTTGGTAGCACTTATTAATCACGTTTCTGTTATTGATTCGATTTGGCCAACCTCATGGTCATGATCTTCACAAATTAGTCTCGTATTTTCACAGGAAAAATCCCTGGTCATAATCAGAGTTACTGATAACGACCAGTAGTTTTCACAAATCCTCAGGTTTTGTTCACCTAATTGTCACAATCTTCACAGAGTTCGTATTTTGAGTAATATAGCAGTCGCCAGGGCAGTTAGGAGATGACAAAAGTCTCAAACCTAAGTAAGCGCAAGAGTTTTACTTCTGACTTCTGACTTCTGCTATAACTCCCCAAAATTGCGGGGATTTCAGCTAGGGAAAAGGTATTTGGCGAAATATGAACTGTTATGAAACCTTTTCCCTTTTCTGGTTGAGCTTTATTGACCTGAATCAGTAGTAAGCTACATTAATCATTGAACCGTTGACTTGAGATGTTTATGCGCTAACCACTACTCGTCCTACAGGACGAGCCACACAAGTCAAAATCATCCCTTGTTGCCGTTCGTCCTCTTCCAGAGCGTCAGGCTGTTCATCATACTCTACCTTCCCTTCTATAAGCTTGCGCTTACAAGCACCACAGGCTCCCATGCGGCAACCACTTGGTAATGGCACCCCTTCTTGTTCCGCCACATCTAGGATGACATCCTCAGCATCACAGGTGACCTCCTTGCCAGACTCAGCAAAGACCACAGTGGGTTCATTAGAGGTTGATGGTGATTCTACTAGGTGTAGTCTAGGACGATCTTCCCCTTTGACTGGTTCAGGAGTTGTTGCTGCTGCTTTCTTTTTTGAGGGCTTTTTGCCGCCAAAGCTCTCTTCATGGTAGTTTTCCATGGGGAAGTCTAGACCGGCTAGCATCTCTTTCACCCCTGCCATAAAGGGATTCGGGCCACAGACATAAACAATGCGATCGCGAAAATCTGCAGCCATCTCTGCCAGCATGGCTTCATTGAGTCTTCCGGTATAACCGGACCAAGCTTGGTCGAGTTCTGGGCGAGTCGTGGTAATCGCCAGCTTAAAATTAGGGTGCAAAGCGGCCATCAACTGTAATTTCTGATGGAAGATGATATCTTGTGGGCTACGAGCACTGTGGACAAACACAACATCCACATCAGCACCGGTATCACAAAGCCATTTGGACATAGACATGATCGGGGTAATGCCACTACCTGCTGAAATAAACAGCAGTTTATCAGCCCTATGGTCAGCACAGGTAAATTTCCCCATTGGACCATTTAATCTCACCTCGGACCCAACTTTGATGTTGTCGTGCAACCAGTTAGACACCAAACCCGCTGGCACATCAGGAGCGTCCGCTGGTGCTGGAACTCTCTTGACAGTAATTTCCAAGGTATGAGGACGTGAGGGGGCCGAAGATATGGAGTAGGAACGCTTCACTGGTTTGCCATCAATCTCCAAATCGAGAGTGACAAACTGACCTGGCTTGTAGCTGAACAGTATTGGTGGTTCGGCAACGAAGCGAAATGTTTTCACATCATCGGTCTCATTAATGACCTGTACACAGCGGACAGTAATCTCACCCTTAGTCCACTGCTTGATTCCAGGGCTATTACCATCTACCAGGTTGGCTTCCTGGTTAGAGCCATAGAGCTGTAGGTCTTTGACCAACAACACAAATTCACCGATGCGGATGATATCATCTTCCTTCAGGAGCCAGTTTTGGTTAACATCTACCTCCTCATTATTGATCCGAGAGCCATCGGTGCTACCGAGGTCAGTAAAGAAACACTGTCCCCTTATGCATAGGATTCTGCCGTGTACACGACTCACTACAGGACTATCCAAGACTAGGTCACAGCTCGGATGGCGGCCAATCAGATACTCACCTTGAATTCCAGTTGCTGGTTTCAGGGTTTTTTCCTGTAACTCGTTGGTTTGGTAGTTGATGATTGTAGTCGTCAGCATGTTTTGTGTCACTCCACATTACCGAACTAATGGGTCAATTGCGTCAATTGCTGAAATTTATGAAGGTATCGTCTATTGTGAGCTCACAATTCATCTCAACTTGTCTTCATCGGTAGTACCGATACTTTTTAGCTACCAGAATCTACCAAAAGCAGATCTTGGCTCACTAATGCAAGCTGATTTCTCAGCCAGGGGGTATCTCCCAAAGCCCGTAGGAATATCCCACGAGCGCCGTTAATGTCCCGATCCATTGTTCGGCCATCAACTTTTGATTTAATTACTTTGCTTGCGCCAATGTTGACTAACTGTTAGAGTCGATGTCCCCTATTAAGGGGAGCATCTCTCCTACAAATCCGTACGTGCGACTTTCGTTGCATACGGCTCCTAAGTATCTTTTTGGCTGCTGTGTATGTATTGGTGGCAGCTCTGGTGA
>NZ_JAAHGN010000613.1:0-4465 GCF_010672485.1 Moorena sp. SIO2C4
GTAATCGGTAATCGGTAATCGGTAATCGGTAATCGGTAATCGGTAATCGGTAATCGGTAATCGGTAATCGGTAATCGGTAATCGGTAATCGGTAATCGGTAATCGGTAATCGGGATGCGCTGCATCAAAACAGGGAATCAACGTCAAAAAATACTGTACCTCATAACTGCGATAAACGCTAGAAATAGTAAGGAGCAAAAAATATCTAAAAATCAAGTAAGTATCCACTTATAATGGTACTTTAATTTTGTTAATATTTTGTGAACAATTTGGGGATTTACTAGATTTTTATTTATCTAGCAAAACTTTTAAAAAAAATTAATTTAATCAGGAAGAAATAGCAGTTGACAAGTTACCTTTAAATGGTTAAACAGATACACTCTAGCTGTAATAATTCAGCGATCAGCTTCTGAGCAGTCAGCTTTTATAGCGCTACGCGCAAGGGCATTGGCACCCACCCCTAACCCCCTCACAGGGGTAGGTTTTTAACAAAGACCTCAGGTGTGGGGTGTGGGTTGACCGGGTGTGGGGTGTGGGGGATAAGAAAGCGATGCGCCAGTTGGCCAGAATCTCTAAGATGTTGCCTCTTGACACTCCCCGGTCTAAAGACGCGGGGATTCCTAGATCTACGACCGGCCTTAAACCTCCGTATCCTTGCGGCAATACCTAAACCAATATCCCGTCAAGACCAAGATTCTAGTTCAGTTTACGAAAGACCCAGCGGGCTGGTCTCGCGATAGCGTTTAGTTACTTTTTGAGAAGTGCCTTATAAAGTCCCTTGCTTCCCTGTTTCACTTGGTTTCGGCGTGCCCCGCCGTACCATTTTTTTTCAAAGTGTTATCTTTCTTGCTGGGTTCACACACCAATTGTTAGTTGATGGTTGGGTTTTTAAGGAGGACTTTCCCTACCCTCCGGGCATTACTACTTTAAGGTCAATAAGTTACGGGTTTCTCTCCCGGCTCAGCCTCGGTTTTTCAGCCTGTACCCTATGCTTGAATTATACTATAGCGCTAAAGTATTGTCAACTCGGCGACTAAAGTCGCTGCGAGTCTTCATCCCGGAGACGAAACCTTAGAATAGGGCAGCCTTAATTATAAAGTTTTAACCCTTTTGCTCATAGCCGACCAACCGTAAAGGCTGCCCTATTCTTGCGGTAACTTCTGACCCGGTTTAAAAACGCGGGGCTTTCGACTTGCGCGTCCCCTAGTAAAGGGTGTCCGACCGGTAGTGCTACCAACTCATTAATGGCTTGGGTTTGAGTGCGATTGCGCTACGCGCACGCTACGCGATCGCGTCCCAAAACTCTCAACCAGAGGGTTTCTTCTGTAACCGGTAGCTGGTTAATGGCCACCAGGGCTGTCTTGAACAACTCAGGCAAAAAATAGACTCCCTCAATCCAATTACCGGAATCATTAAGTTTGGCAGCAAAACCATTCAACAGCTTGGTTGAACAGTAAGGAGACAGAATCCATAAACAGGTCAAGTCGGTTTCACTGACAGAATTTTTCTTAGGTGCGCTTTCCGTTGGCGAATTAAATTCGCCACGGGTCGCACCTCTCGTCGTGCCTGGCGCTGCAGCTCACCATACAGGGCAAACAACTTTAGCAGACAATTACGCACCGCCATGATCCCTGTGGCATTGCGGAACGGTTCCAATAAACAGGCAGTTGATGCCATCTGACCGAGCAATCCTAAAACCTGGGGTGGTGTGGATGTCGAAGGTGCTGGTAGAAACCAAATATCGACTTGACGAACTTCACTGGTTACTTCCCGGCTGATTTGCACCTGACCATGAGGTGTTAGCAACTCCGTGAGATACTGTTTCGCAAATTGGTCGTGTGGCTGTCGGGTCATTAATCCTAATTCTTTGGGGGTAGTGTTAGTAGCCTTTCACCGATCAACTGGCTAAAAACAGATCCCATGGATCTTGACTTTTTGACCAAGATCTGAAACAGCATCTTGTGTCAAGTCTTGCCCACAGTCGTCATACTGCAATGGCACTAAACCTCAGGCATGTTTTTTAGGGTTTGAGTATGGTGGGACAATAAAGAACACCCTGACCGATTGTAACCACGTAATCCAGCAATGAACATTCCACGGCTACACCCAAACACTATTGAAGCAGTTAAGGAACGGTCTGACATTGTGGATGTGATCTCGGAGCATGTGGTATTGCGTAAGCGTGGCAGAGACCATGTCGGTCTCTGTCCCTTCCATGAGGAAAAAACTCCCAGTTTCACTGTCAGTCCCTCTAAACAACTCTATTACTGCTTCGGCTGCCAAGCTGGAGGGAATGCGATTAAATTCCTGATGGAGATTGGCAAGCACTCCTTCTCGGATGTGGTGCTGGATTTGGCACAGCGCTACCAGGTGCCAGTCCAAACCCTGCAACCGGAACAGCGGGAGCAATTACAACGGCAACTTTCTCTACAAGAGCAACTCTACGAGATTCTGGCCTTAGCCACAGCTTTCTATCAACATGCCCTCAGACAACCCCAAGGACAGCAGGCCCTAGAGTACTTGCGCGGTCAAAGGGGTCTGAGTGAGGAAACCATCATTACTTTCGAGCTAGGGTATGCTCCAGCTAGTTGGCAAACCATCTACCGTTATCTGGTGGAACACAAACGGAAGCCAGTTAAGCTAGTTGAGCAAGCGGGATTGATTAAGCCTAGGGACAATGGTGGGTATTATGATGGCTTTCGCGATCGCATTATGATTCCCATCCACGACACCCAAGGTCGAGTGATTGGCTTTGGGGCTAGAAGTCTCGGGGATGAGCAACCGAAATACCTCAACTCCCCAGAAACTCCCCTGTTTGATAAAAGTAAAACCCTCTTTGCCCTAGATAAAGCTCGTAATTCCATTACCAAGCAAGACCAAGCTGTAGTGGTGGAAGGATATTTTGATGCGATCGCACTCCATGCTACAGGAATTACTAATATAGTCGCCTCCCTTGGTACCGCTTTTAGTTTAGATCAAGTCCGGCAACTATCGCGCTATACTGAATCGAAGCAAATTGTGCTCAACTTTGATGCGGATGCTGCTGGTACCACTGCTGCCCAAAGAGCTATTGGAGAAATTGCTAACCTAGCTTACCAAGGGCTTGTCCAGCTACGGGTACTCAACCTACCTGATGGCAAAGATGCCGATGAATTCCTAAAATCTGCTCCTGACGCTACGGAACAATACCGACAACTGTTGCTCAATGCTCCCTTGTGGCTGGATTGGCAGATTAATCAACTCCTGATTGGCAAAGACCTCCAACAAGCCGATCAATTTCAGCAAGTCGCCCAAGCTATGGTTAAGTTACTCAAGCAACTGGAGGACATTAATCAGCTCACTTATTATATTAACTACTGTGCTCAAATTCTCAGTCAAGGACAAGGGAAACTAGTATCTCTATACATCGAAAATTTCCAAACTCAACTCCAAAAACCCCTGAGAGCTGCCTTTAAGAAATCCCCACCTCGGTTAAAGAAAACCAAACAACAGGGTAATCAAGACTCAAACCTACCTGTTGGTAAAGAACGTACCCTTTTAGAACGAGCCGAAGCCTTACTATTACGGATTTATTTACATTGTCCGGAGTATCGACAAACAATTATTGATACTCTAGACCAGGGAGATTTACTGTTTAGTCTTTCTCATCATCGATTCTTGTGGCAACAAATTATTGAACTGCAAGGGATAGGGACACAATTTTACACTACCACCCCTGAACAGCTAATCTCCCGTTTACAAGACCGGAGTTTACAATTTCCTAGGGAAATGACTCAAGTCGCCCATCTATTTCATCTTGACGAAACCTGTACAGAAGATATTTTGCGAGCCCCGATGGTAATACAGGCAGCAGCAGCTTCTCTAGAAATAGTAGCCTTGGAAAAACATCGGCGCTATTGTTTAGAGCAATGGCAAAAAATTGACCTTAGTAATGATTGGCAACGTAAGCAATACTATTGGCAGGAATGTCAAGAAGCTAATCGCAGGCTGATCGAGTTAGAGAAGATACGTCAGGTTGGTATTTCAGAGCTATTAATTATGTAGCAGTTCTAAAACCCTATAAATTTCTATTACTTAATATCATGAAAGTGGCTATAATCAATAATTCTACTGCCGTCTGATTTCCTATGAAACATATCGACAAAACGCCTATCCCACAAAATTTCTGATGCGGTGTAGGAGTGACGAGCGTGAATAGTCTGGGAAACCGTTTCATCAATACCGACTAGGGTGATAATAAGTGTAGCTTCCATTTCAGCGAGAGACTCTGGTGTTTCCCCATATAACGGACTACTTTGATCAATCGGATGCATCACTGTCCAAGTTAGACCAAAGCTAGGGGTTTGGCTACGCAACAGTTTCATGTCGTAGAATCGACGCATGGATTCCCCTTCTAAGGTCACTTCATAGCGCAGCAAACTTACCCTGAGCTGAGCTTCCAGAATCCGATTATCCCGTTCATTGG
>NZ_JAAHGN010000614.1:0-4456 GCF_010672485.1 Moorena sp. SIO2C4
CAACCCAAAACTTCAGCAATTTCTAACTGTGTTTTTCCACTATTCAACAACAGCAAAATTAAAATACGTTCTCTAATATTTCCATTTTCTTCTATTTTTAAGGCTTTTTGAAGTATTGTTTTTTGCTCTTGTGTCAGATAATTTTTTGCTGGCATATTTCCTATTATTGGGTTATTTATTAATTTTTATTATACCAATTTAAATGCCGAACAGCTTATGTCAAAATCAGGTATTATCAGTCTTCACAATTCATAATTTTTAGTTTTCATAGTCTAACGAGACTAGGGCGTGTCTTCAAACTCCGAGATCCCCCGTTGGTCCCCCTTAAAAAAGGGGGACTTTGAGTATGGCTCCCCCCTTAATAAGGGGGGCTGGGGGGGATCTAATATCTTGCGGAAAACTTTGAAAACACGCCCTAGTCTTAACTACAGGAATTAGACGTAAGCATTCAGCCGTCAGCCGTTGGCCTTTGGCCACGCTACTTGAGGTGCCGTCAGCCGTCAGCCGTTGGCCTATGGCTGATAGCTGAATGCTGAATGCTGATAGCTGAATGCTGATAGCTGAATGCTGAATGCTGATAGCTGAATGCTGAATGCTGAATGCTGATAGCTGAATGCTGATAGCTGAATGCTGAATGCTTACAATTAGACAGCAAATCGACTTGTAGTGTTCTACTAGCTATAGTTTTTTTTGAATAGTTTTGCCTAAGTCCTAAACTAGTTTCATATTTCCTTAAAGCTCTCTTAACAAAACCATTAATTATATTGATAATAACTTGATGCACGTTGTCCGGAACACCTGATAAGATCGTTCTAATCAACGTCAAGATTGTTTTTACAGAAACCTGGAACGGCATAGGAAGCTATAGTTATCAACATTCATTGAGGGGTTTGAGGGAGCTCCTGAATTATATTAGCGCTGTTAGTTCTAACCTCTCGTTGCTAGATAATTGATCAACTACCAATATAATCAGCCATTAAAGTTAATTCTTGTTTGAACAGTCAGTAGTAACCAAATGTAGTCGAGATAATCTAAAAATGAAAAAAAAACTGGCCAAAATTGTTAATACTGCAGTCACCAGTGTTGCTCTTTGTATTGCGATCGCATGTTACGTTTATAAAGCAGAGGCTGCTCCTGTGTTTCGGAATATTTCCTGGGAAGGAATTAATGGGTTGAGAGTTGAATTTATGTTCAGGTTCGACCAGCAGTTTGTAGTGGGATTTTAAGATAAACCCTCCTAAATAGCCTCAAAAGTAGATCCAGAGCTAGGTAATAGTCCATCAGCAGTATCTCCTTCTCTTGATGCAGTCGCTGCTCCACGTGGGTTTCAGTCATTTTGGTAGCGCCGACGTATTTCCGAGATCTTGCACCATTGTCATTAATCGTAGGCTGGGCAGTGCCTACCAACGCCCTTTGCAAGGTTCATGATCTGTGGTGCACTGCCCACCCTACATGAACCTTGGGTTTCAGTCATTTTGGTAGCGCCGATGTATTTTCCTAGCTCTGCTTCGCTTTTAGGGGATTTCGAGTCTAGAGCCTTTGAAAGTACCACTAGGAGCAATCGTCACCGTTAATAAACTATAGCGCTGTGCCCAGGGAATAGGAAATAGTTACAAAAACAGACCCCGGCGCGGGGAGATGTCCATCTCCCCATCTGCATCTTAGCGTGCTACTTTTATGAATTGGTATTATGTATTGATATTATTTCGGTGGTGGCTTCCAGGGTAAAATAAAATCTACTAATGAGTCAAACAAAATGGTCTAACTTCTACAAATTAGAAGACTGGTGGTCTGTATGGATTGGTCTGCTGTTATTGGGGACGGTGTTTAGTGGCATCATAACCGTTGTGCCAAAGATGCCTAAATGGAAAGGGATAGATTTCTTATCGGCACTCCCCTGGGAATTGTTTCCTAAACTGGCATTGCTCGCCATTGGTTTATGTGCTCTGTTTACCCTTGGCAACCTGGTAATGAAGGGCAAAGAAGGCAGAAACATGATACCAGGCTTTTTGGTTATCTTTCTCTTGTCAGTTTTATCCTATATACTTGGGAATTCACAGACCGCTAAAGCAATTAACCTCGGCTATGCTTTCTGGGCATTGTTGATTGGACTAATCATCAGTAATACGATTGGTACACCAAGGTGGATGATGCCAGCGGTGCGTACTGAATATTACATCAAGACTGGCTTAGTGATTCTCGGTGCAGAAATTCTCTTTAACCGAATTGTCGAATTCGGACCCTATGGTTTAGCGTCCGCTTGGCTGGTTACGCCTATTGTGATCATATTTATGTATCTGTTTGGTACTCGGGTTCTGAAAATGCAGCAGAAATCACTGGTGATGGTAGTCGCCACATCCACATCAGTGTGTGGTGTATCAGCCGCTATTGCAGCAGCAGCAGCCTGTAAGGCTAAGAAAAACGAGTTGACTTTAGCTGTAGGGATGACTCTCATTTTTACTGTTGCCATGATGGTGATCATGCCCTTGTTTGTCAAGGCTGTAGGTATGAATGAATTAGTCAGTGGTGCATGGCTGGGGGGAACCATTGATTCTACTGGCGCAGTTGTCGCTGCTGGTGAAACAGTAGGGGAAATTGCTGGTCAAGCAGCTGCTTTAGTTAAGATGATTCAAAATATGCTGATCGGAGTGATAGCTTTTGCGATCGCTTTATTTTGGGTGTTTTTTATAGAGCGCGAGCCAAATGCTCCTAAACCACAACTGAGGGAATTATGGGTACGTTTGCCCAAGTTTATCTTAGGTTTTATAGCTGCTTCTCTGTTAGTATCCTTTGTTTGTATTCCCTTGATGGGGATGGATACAGTTAAAAACATTCTTAGTCAAACCAAGATCTATCGTGGCTGGCTATTTTGTATCGCATTTTTGTCCATTGGTCTAGACTCGAACTTTCGGGATTTAGGAACACAACTTCAGGGTGGTAAACCCATGATTCTTTATTTGGTAGGGCAGAGTTTTAACATTGTCCTGACTTTGGCTATAGCTTGGCTAATGTTAAGCGGAATTATTTTTCCTATACCGGAGTTAGCACAGTGATAAACACTATCCGAAAATCCCTAATCTTTTTGATTAGTATTTGCTCACTTCCGCTACTACTGTGGTTATTGAATAGCTTGATAGTAGGTGGTTATTTGGGGTCGAGCGTACAGGATATATACGAAAACGAGAGTGATGCTTCAGGAATTTTCTGGACAGATGTAGAGATACTATCTCATGATTAGCCTATTCAACTATAGCAGTTATCTATTGAGTTGGTAACTGCTATGGATAGCAGAATATATCATATAATTTCTGATAAATTTAAAGTAAATCCAGGCAAAACATCTTCTCCTGATAAGGTTTTCGGAGATTGGATAATTTCTACCTCTTGATTGGGACGATAGATTTCCACAACCTTATTTTGGGGATCGATTAACCATCCTAATCTAGTCCCATTTTCCATATATTCTCGGACTTTAGCTTGCACCATTTTCAGGGAATCACTGGGAGAACGCAATTCGAGCACAAAATCAGGACATAAAGGAACAAATTTATCCTGTTCTTCTGATGTTAACCCTTCCCAACGCTCTCGTTTAACCCAAGACACATCAGGAGAACGATTTGCTCCATTAGGCAGTTGAAATCCTGTATTAGAGTCAAAAGCAACACCAAGTTTCATTTGACTGCTCCACAATTCTAGTTGAGTCGATAGTTTAATATTTCGTCTACCTGTATTTCCTCCGGTAGGTAACATGATTATTAAATCTCCTTCAGAGGTGCGCTCAAATCTTAAATCCCTGTTATCTTGACAAAGCTGGAAAAATTGTTCGTCACTTAAATTAATAGTTAATTCGAGGTTATCAGGTAAATATACCATGTTAATTACCTCCAAAATTATAGAATATTTTTATGAAATAACAAGTACAATTTAAGCTATTTTTACTTTTATTTTTTACTTTTTAAGCCTCAATTTTCAAAACTTCCACCATCGCGTGATAAGCAGCTTTAGGACGATAGGAGTTATCGAAAGGTAGAGGGGAATCTGGTTTACCAAAGAAATCGGGAATCCAAGAATGATGATCTGCAAATTCCCAAGTTAGGAACGCTGTACAATTGGGAGCCTCTAGACAAACTTGCAGGATATCTTGATATACCTTTGTCTGAGCAGCCACCCGTTCTTCTGGTGTGCCACTATCATCATGAATTTTTACGGAACTCCTAAGGCTGAAAGCCCCGTGTTTTTAAACCGGGGATGAAAGACCGTAGCGACTTGAGTCGCCGAGTTGACAATACATTGGCGCTAGGGTGTAATTAAAGTATAGGGTACAGGCTGAGAAACCGCAGGCTGAGCCGGGAGAGAGACCCGTAACTTACCGACCTGAAAGTAGTAATGCCCGGAGGGCTTGAAGTTACCGTAAGTAGAGGGTCGCCTTTATAGTCGGCAGGTTATGCAGCATAGG